>UROX01000265.1 GCA_900549685.1 uncultured Alistipes sp. | reverse complement strand
GAGGTTCTTATGCAAAATTAAACAAATATATTTTTAAAACGAATAAAAGTCGATTTCTGTAAAATTTATTTCTGATTCCGGTCCGTCGGGTTCGGATACGGGAATTAAGTCATACTTTTGCGGCGGAATATTTTGTATGTCAAATTCGGAAGAGGATGAAGGGAAAAGAATGGATTTTGTCGCTTCTGGCGTGGGGATGCGTCGCTTCTGCGGTCGGCCGTCCGGTTGCTGAAAACGATTCGGTCCGCCGAGAGAGCGTATCGTATGTGCCGCAGATAGACGGAGCAGTAAAGGTGAAACTCGAAACGGACCTTTCCAGCGGAGCGTATCGGTTCAACGTGCGGAATTCACGTTTCGGCGTCAAGGGAAATGTGAGTCGGAATATGACCTACCGGATCCAGGTCGATTTCAATAACGAGGGCAAGGTTTCCATTCTGGATTCCTACGTGGGGTACACGGCCGGCGGGTTCAATGTGCAGTTGGGGCAACAGCTCTATCGGTTCAGTACCGATTTGGACCGGGGACCCACGACCAATATGTTTGCGAACCGGTCGTTTTTGTCCAAATATCTGACAGGCTATTATGGCAGCGAACTTTCGGGCGGCGAGGTGGTCGGCTATGTCCGGACGCTGGGCGCCCGCGATCTCGGTGCCATGTTCAGCTATGCGTTCAAGGCCGGTGTCCCGATGAAAGTATATGCCGGCGTGTTCAACGGATCGGGTATCAATAATCCGGAATGGGGTAAGAAGGTGAATCTGGTCGGCCGATGGGAAATCGGAGGTAGCGAAGGCTTGCGCGGGTCGTTGGCTTATTATGACGGATATACGCCCTTGCAGCTCAAAGTCAAAGAGACGGACGGAGGGCGGACGACGGAGTCGGTGCAGACGCGTCTTCGGATGGCGGGACTCGAGCTGCGCTATGTGCGGGGCGGACTTTTCGTCGAAGGCGAGTATGCCCGGCGTATTCTCGATATGGGAGCGGCACGCGAGGTGATGACGGCAGCGCTCGTGCACGGATACTATCGGTTCGGATTGCCGGAGAGAGCGTTCGCGCGTTATATCGCGCCGATCGTCCGGTGGGATTTGGGCAATAACATCGATTATCTGAATACTTCGACACGGCAGCGGGAGGCGTTCGATGCGAACCGTATTACGGTCGGGGCGAATCTCGGCTTCGGCGAAAAGCTGATCCGTTCGGAAGTACGCCTCAATTACGAAAAATATCTGTTCGGAAGAAAACCTTCCGATTTTGCGAGCAACCGTGCGTTCCACGACCGTCTTACGCTCGAGGTCGTTGCGTCGTTCTGACGGCCGCGGGATCGTGCCGCCGAGACGGCTGTGAAGAAATGTCCGAATGCGAAGGGCGTCCGAAAAACGGACGCCCTTTCCGTATGTCGTCGGTTCGAAGCGGTTCGGACCGATAGAGGGGCGTTTTGTGCGGCGAAATGTCGCGAAGGGAATCTCAAGGGGGGTGCGTCCGTGTCGGTACTGCGGGGGCGGGTGTTGCCTGCTTTTGTCCGGACGAAAGCGATCAGCGGTAGCGCAGACCGATGAGCTGGTTGCCGCCCCAGCCGTTTATCTTTATCGTTTTGGCGTCCAGTATTTTTTCGCCTTTGAATATGCGAAGGCTGAGATCGAAGTCGGGCGTGTCGGCCACCCGGTCCGATACGGGGCCGTCGGCAGGGACGACGTATAGCGAGACGGACGCTTCGGCTGTTTCGTCGTTTGTCCGGACCGCATAGGTTCGGTCGCGGTGCATCGGTTCGGCATCGGTATAGTCGGACGAAATCGGTTCGCCCTGGTCGTCGAGAGCGGTGATGTTCAGGTGGAGGTTCATGCGCTCGCAGGCTGGGTGTTCGCAGCGGGCCTCTGCCCGGAAAGTGGCGGTGTTTTTCACGGCGGAAAGTTTTGCTTTGCTTCTGCAAAAATAGGGCAAATTCGCGGTTCGCGAAATTCGGAGATCGAAGGTTCCGAAAGATGTATGTATCGTTTTGATATTCGGTGT
>UROX01000264.1 GCA_900549685.1 uncultured Alistipes sp. | reverse complement strand
GGGATTTTACCGCTCGGAAAGAACGAAAGTCACCAACAATCCTTTATGGTCGCTCGGCCAACGGCCTCCGGCAGGCTCGATCACCTCGTCGAGATGTTCTTCGGCCACCCGCTCCCCGCGAGCGATACCGCCCGACGGTCCCACGATCTGCACGCCCTGAAGCGTCAGCCCCTCGGCGGGATAATAGTAGACGTAATCGATTCTGTCCCGTTCGTCGGCTTCGGCCGCCCACGCCAGTTCGCTCACGGCCACGTCCTTATTGTCGCACGGCCACGTCAGGCCCGGATATTTGCGTGCATCGGGATAGACGACACGGTAGGCGTCCAGCCATCCTTCGCTCTCCATGAACTTCGAGGTCTGCCACTCGACGACGCATCCGTTGTGATCCCACAGATCTTTGGTATCCTCGCCCCAGTCCAGATGGGAGGGTTCGTTGAGATCGCCGGCGAAAAAGACGAGGGAGCCTTGTTCGATCTCCGTCTTCGCATCGGCCATCATCTGCCGGGCCGATTCGGGGCGTCCCGACAGTTCGTTGCGGTGCAGAATCACGTCGATATCGGTGTTGGGTCCGTCGGGCATTTTGCTCCAGTCGCCGTTATCGCCGCCGTCGTTGTAGCCGCGCGGGTAATAACAGGAGTAGTAGATATACTGCGAATGCGACGGATAGATCGCGATGCGGCGGCCGTTCACGTTGCAGACGCCTTTGAACATCCATGCGTTGATCCGTTTGCTCTCGACGATGGGATATTTCGAAAGCAGCGCACGCCCATCGACGGTCGTCTGATAATAGGTCAGGCCTTTACGGGCGAGAGCCGTAACGAGCTGCGGCATGATGGCGTCGCTGCCCGCTTTGTAAAGTTCGCAGAAGGTTCCGAAATCGGGCTGGAGCGCCACGATCTGATCGACCAGTGCATCGAATGCGGAAGGCACCTGCGTACATTCTTTCCAGAGGTTCAGCTGGAAAATCGTGAAACGGGGCATACCCGCCTGATCGACCGTGATGTCGATCCGGGTGCCTCGTTCGGGAACGATGCTGATGGCGCCGGAGCGCGGACGGTTGGTCTCGTTGGCCAGAATACGGAAACGGATCGACGAATCGCTCAACGCGGACTTGGTATCCGCACCGACCGCCTCGATCCAGTCGGCCGCAGACTGGCTGATCTGGCAGCTATAAGCCATGTTGGCCGACACTTCGACCGTTATGGTCGTATCTGCATAACCGACTTCGTACTTCGTCTGCTTTACCGACAGACTCGCCAAGACGTCCTGTTCGACATCCACGGTTTTGGTCTCCTCGCCGCACGTCACCGTCACAACGGCCTTCCGCACACGTTCTGTGGAAGAGTTCGCGGCAGCGACCAGTTTCAACGTCTTTTTGCCGGCTTTGCCCGAAGACGGATCGACGGCCAGCCAGTTATCTTTGCTCTCCGCATAACGCACCGAGACGCTCCAATCGCCCGGTGCTTCGAGTTCGAGACTTTTTTCGCCTCCCGAAGCGGAGACCGTCCAGTTCGAAGCCGAAAGTCTGAAAGCGCCCGTTCCGGGGGTCGGAGCGGCACCGCCCTCGTCGTCTTTACCGCATTGTCCGAACAGGGCCAGCATAAAAGGCAAGCCCAGACAAAAAAGAAGATTCTTCATTGATTTCACTTTAGTAGAATTTATGGTCAAAATTAGTAAAAATCCTTCGAAAATTCACACTCCGAACAACGAAATGCAATCGCACCGACCGTCGTTTTATAATGAGGGATACCACGTATCCCGCACGAACGAAACCGATACAGCGAAGAAGCGGACTCCGAATCGAAGCGTGTTCTTTCCGCGGTATTCGGCTTTGCCCCGAATGCGTTCCGAGCCTGTGCAAACGGTTGCGCAAATATACTTTTTATTTTCAAGAACGGGAATCGGATCGGACAAATATTTCGGCGTGCGAAAACACGGTCATAATATTAATGTACCGGTATTCGTCGTCGCCCGCAGCTTTCCGGACTACACCTCGAAGTCTCCGACGGGACGGAAACTGC
>UROX01000263.1 GCA_900549685.1 uncultured Alistipes sp. | reverse complement strand
GATCCGACAGATACCACAAAAGCGGACGGGGCGTCCGCCGCACCGGCAGACACCCCGTCCGTATCCGTATCGCAATCCCCGCGTCAGGCCACGCAGAGAATCAGCAACTGGGCCGTTAGAATCCGCAGGAACATCGTGAGCGGATAGACCGTGGCATAACCCACCGAAGGCATGTCGTTGCCGGCCACACCGTTGGAATAAGCCAGTGCGGGGGGATCGGTCATCGCTCCGGCCGAAAGACCCATCAACGTATAATAATTGATCTTGAGCACCTTGCGAGCGAAGATTCCCACGATCAGCAGCGGCAGCACCGTAATCAGGGCACCGTAACCGATCCAGCGGTACCCGCCGTCGTAGACGACCGTCTCGATAAATCCCTCTCCGGCTCCGAGTCCCACGCAGGCCAGGAACAGCGAGATACCGACCTCACGCAGCATCAGATTGGCACTCATCGTCGTATAAGTGACCAGCTTGTAATGCGGACCGAAACGACTGATGAGAATCGAAACGATGAGCGGACCGCCCGCCAGCCCCAGCTTGACGGGCTGCGGAATACCGGGCACCATGATCGGAATGCTGCCCAGAACGACCCCGAGGAAGATACCGATGAAGATCGGAATCAGATTCGGCTCGTTGAGACGCCGCATGGAGTTGCCCAGAATCTTGGACACGGCGTTGATCGACGCTTCGCTACCGACCACCGTCACACGGTCGCCCATCTGGAGCTGAAGGCCGTGGTTGGGTATCAGATCGACCCCGGCCCGGTTCACCCGAGTAACCGTCACGCCGTATCCGCTGTGCAGTTTCAGTTCGCCGATATATTTGCCGTTGAGTCTCGACTTGGTAATCATAATACGACGCGAGATGAACTGGTTGTCGAGTTTGTCCCACTCCTCCTTGTCCATGTCGATCCGGTCGCCGATGAAATCCACGATAAAGTCGATGTTGTCGGTCGTCGTGACGATCAGCACTTTGTCTCCCACCGAGAGCGTCGTCTGCGCATCGGCGATATCGATATGTCCGTCTTCATGCAACACACGCGATATGATGAACTGCCGGTTGATGAGGCGCTTGATCTGAAGCACGGTCTTGTGGTCCACGAAAGGATTTTTGACGGACAGGGAGATACGTACGGCCTCGCGCGAGGTTCCGCCCTGTTCCCAAGCCGTCATGGCCTTGTTTTCCTCGTCGAAATTGATTCGGAAAATCCAGCGGATGACCATCATCGAGAGAATGATCCCCACCACGCCCAACGGATAGGCCACGGCATATCCCATCGCCGTATCGGGCGAATCGATACCTGTCATATCGCTGTAAGCCTGCTGCGCGGCGCCGAGGCCGGGCGTATTGGTGACGGCACCCGAAAGGATACCGACCATCGTCGTAATGGGCAGGCCGGTGATCAGATACAGCACATAGGTGATGATCACACCCAGAAAGACGATGGCCATAGCCAGCATATTGAGCGTCACACCGCCTTTCTTGAACGACGAAAAGAAACTCGGACCGACCTGCAAACCGATCGAATAAACGAAAAGGATCAGGCCGAACTCCTTGACGAAATGGATCAGGTGGTCGTCGAGCCGCATGCCGAAATGGCTGACGGCGATACCGACGAACAGAATCCATGTCACGCCGAGTTTGACCCCTGCGATTTTCAACTTACCGAGAGCGATACCCGCCGCGATGACCAGCGCCAGAATCAGTACGGAGTGCGCCACACCGCCGCCCCAGAAAGCATCGTTCCCGAAAAACAAATCATGAAACAATTTCATATTGCGAAACCAAAATTATAAAGCTCGAATGCGAGAAAGGAAACCTTCCGTCGTTCCGCTCCGTTCTGCCGACATGAGACGACGGACTTCCCCATTCCTAACAGGCTGCGAAGGTAAACAAAATATCCGGGATTTTTCGCCGAAAAAATGTCCCGGGAAACGTTTTATTAAATTTTATTAAAAATTTTCGTCTCCGATTTTTCCGATCCGTCCGCACGACGAACGGCCCGCAGAGCGAAAACGAAAAGCGCCCCGGGCGGAAACACACCTCCCCGTTTCGACGGACGTCCTTAT
>UROX01000262.1 GCA_900549685.1 uncultured Alistipes sp. | reverse complement strand
CGGCCGGAGACAGAATCCTTTCGGCTCCGCCGTCCCCGTGACGATTTATCCCCCGAAAATCGAAGAAATACCGATCCAAACGTTATATTTGTCTGTACCGAATCATCAAATCCCTAATTTCTAAAATTTATTTCATGAAAAAGTTCCTTTTACCGCTCGTTCCGATGCTGCTGCTCGGGGGGAGCCTGTTCGCACAATCGCGCCCCGGAGAAACGACGCTGTTCGAAATCGGCACTCCGGTCACGACCGATGCGGCCAACTTCGACAACCTGTTCCGCAACTTTCCCAAGTACATCGCGAACGGCGACGAGATCGAATTCCTGTCCTATGAAAAGGTCGGAACGATCAAAAACCGGAGACAGATCAAAAAATACCTGAAGCAGAACTTCGCTCCCAGCACCGGTTTTTATTTTGGGACCACTTACAAAAGAGGATACCAAGACTACGCAGAAAACTGGTTGTCGGAAATAAAGATCGTACCGGTACCTTCCGACCGAAAGGACGTAAAAGCCGAGTGGAAAAACTGGATGGCCGCCGCAAAACGGTCCGTCCATCCCGGAATGGCAGTTTATGAAATCGAATTCATCCACGCGCTGCGGTCGTACCGCTACTACGTCTTCGTCGATCCGACGACCCACAAAGTCGTGACAAAAGGCAACACATTCGCCAAAGACATTCCGATCCCGCACGTGGCCTTTATCGACTCCGGGAGATAGATAGCCCGGAACGGATAAACGCAGGAAAGGCTGTCCGACGACGTCGGACAGCCTTTATCATTCTTCGACACGATTCCGCACAAAAAGAGCCGTCGTCAGGCGGAGCTTCGATTGCCGGTTCAGGCGGTCTTCTTCTCCTTGCGTCCCACTCGTCCGGCCAGGCGGTCGATAAGTCCGATCAGCACCACGCCCAACACGATATTGAGTGCGAAGAGCACATTGATGTTGAGATTTTTGAGCAAAACGTTCAGCACGATAAAACCGGCCTGCAACAGGATGATGACCATCGTCCCCTGGAAATGCGTCAGCCCCAGTTCCAACATCTTGTGATGGATATGCCTCCGGTCGGGATAGAACGGCGAAAGCCCTTTGGCAATCCGGACACAGAACACCCGGCACGTATCGAAAGCCGGAATGAATACGATACCCAGCAGCACGGCAGGGGCCGACTGAATATCGAACATGTCGGTATTGATGTTCAGATTGTAGAATTTCAACCCCAAATAGGCGATCAGAAATCCCAACGTCAGCGAGCCGGTATCGCCCATAAAGATTTTCATGCGCCGCCCCAGCACATTGTAGAAAAAGAATACGCTCACGACGCCTGCCATACCCATGGCGATCGTCCCGTACACGTACAGATGGCTCCAACAGAACCATCCGCCCAACGCGCCGAGTGCCAGCAGGGCCAAGCCCGAACAGAGTCCGTCGATGCCGTCGATGAGGTTATAGGCATTGACCAGCAGCACGACCACCATCAACGTCAGCAGATTGCCCCATATCGCCGGAATGTGGTAAAGGCCGAAAAGACCGCCGAGATTCTCGATTCCCACGCCGCAGAAAATGAGCAGCACGGCCACCACGATCTGCGCCACGAATTTCATCTTGTAGGAAAGCCCGGTCAGATCGTCGGTCATCCCGACGAAAAACAGCAACGTGCCTCCGGAAATCAGGAAGAAAAGCTCCTTGAATGCCGCGATCTGCAACGGAACGGCGGAAATTTCGTAACCGTAATAATACCGCAGCCCCAGCGTCAGCGACACGGAGAACAGAAACGACGGGAAAAACGCCACCCCGCCCAGCCGCGGCACATTGCCCGTGTGCGACTTTCGGGACGACAACTCGTCGAAAAGTTTCTTTTTCTTCGAGATCAGGATAATATTTGGAATCGCCAGCCAACCGGCCAGCGCCGAAACGACGAAAGTCGCTACGACGAATATTTTAAGTTCCATCTCCAATAAACAAGCGCGATACAAAAGTACCGAAAATAATGTTAATTCAAAATGCAAAGATAGCGATTTATTTCCGGATTCGGCTCCGAGTCTTGCGTATGCGGATTTTCGGCTGATTGACAGAAAAATAT
>UROX01000261.1 GCA_900549685.1 uncultured Alistipes sp. | reverse complement strand
TAATTTTCCAAAACGACAACATCGGTCTAAAAATAAACGGATTTATCCGCTTCGGGTCTGCAATTTCGGGAAGCGCTCTGCAAAAGACACCGCACAGCGGCTTCCGCCGGAGCTCCGCTACGCACGACGGACGGAACCGCCGCAGGCCGGAAATACCCGCACCTCGAACGGCCGAAAACAGCGCATCCGCCCCGTTCAGGAGGCGGATGCGCCGGCGATCATTTCGGCTGCGGCAGCCGTGCATCATTCCGCCTTTCCCCCGAAATAGAGGTCAAGCAGCCGCTTGGCGGCGATGAACGAACTGATCTTATCGTCGAGCACCTGTCCTTCGAGCACGGAGATCTCGGCCTCGATGCGCGGGTCGCGGTAGAAACTGTTTTTCAGCGTTTCGTCGATCGTCTCGTACATCCAATACTTGTTTTGCCGATTGCGGTTGTGCCGAAAAAAACCGTTGCCCTGCGTATGGTCCAGAAACTCCTCGACACCCTTCCATACCTCTTCGAGTCCCGCGCCCGAAACGGCCGAACAGGTATAGACCCGGGGACGCCACTCCGACTCGGGAAGCGGGAAGAGTTGCAGCGCACTCTGAAACTGCGTCTTCGCCAGCTCGGCCTTGTGGATATTCTCGCCGTCGGCTTTGGTAATCACCATGAGGTCGGCCATCTCCATGATCCCGCGCTTGATGCCCTGCAACTCGTCGCCGGCGCCCGAAATCTGCAACAGCATGAACAGATCGACCATCGAATGCACGGCCGTTTCCGACTGGCCCACGCCCACCGTCTCGATGAAGATCACGTCGAAGCCCGCCGCCTCGCACAACACGATCGTCTCGCGCGTCTTGCGCGCCACGCCGCCCAGCGAACCGGCCGACGGCGAGGGACGGATGAAGACGTCGGGATTGGCCGAGATGCTCTCCATACGCGTCTTATCACCCAAGATCGAACCGCCGCTACGTTCCGAACTGGGATCGATGGCCAGCACGGCCAGCTTGTGGCGCAGCGAGGTGACCATGTTGCCGATCGCCTCGATGAAGGTCGACTTACCCGCGCCCGGCACGCCGGTGATGCCGATGCGCACCGACCGGCCGGCATGGGGCAGGCAGCGTTCGATGATCTCCTGCGCCTGCGCATAATGATCGGGGTTGCTGCTTTCGATGAGCGTGATGGCCTGCGACAGCGTAGTAATGTTACCCTCCAGAATGCCCTTCACATACTCCTCGGTCGAGAGACGGTGTTTCTTCTTACGAACGAAATACGGGTTGACGATCGGCTGATCGGCGACGCCTTCCGTTACGGAAAGGGCCGAATCGTGATGATGGTCGACATACTCTTTTTCGTAGTGATCTATTTTCGTGAAACTCATGTTATTTAAAGGTTTGAATCAAGTATCGCTTCGGTCAGTTGACGCGGATTTCCCATCCACAGCGCACGGCCTTTGGCCGAAACCAGCACCCCGAAAGGCAGGTATTGGACGTCGTAGGCGGCGAAGCTGCGACCGCTGTCGTCGAAAGCCACCGTCAGATTGCCCTCGGCATACGGGCGGACGATCCCGCCGACGGCCTCCGGACTCTCCCTGACGACGACCACGACGTTGACCCGATCGCCGAACTTCCGCCCCAACTCCTGCAAATGCGCGAGCGATTCGACGGCCGGCCGGCTCGTGGAGTGGAAAAAGACGAGCAGAAAAGTCCTCCCCGGTACCGGCATACGATCGTCCAGCCACGATTTGACTTTCAAATCGGGCGTCTTTTCACCCAATGCGACATTCTGCGATGCGGCGCCCAGCGTCCACGACAGCAGAAACAATGCGAGGAAAATACGTTTCATAGCCGTTGTTTTGCAGCGAAGATAACGATTTTTTGCCTTTCGCGCTAATTTTTCACGTGGTTTTCGGCCCGAAGTCTGTCTACGGCAGCGAAGCGGTACGGGCCAAAGCGGGTTCCGACAGAGGAAAAGGCCGTCCCGAATAGCGGTAAAGGCCGTTCATGTAAGATTTTTCGAAGATATTTCGGTGGCTACGGAATTTCTACCGTATGTGCATCGACTACGCCTTTCGGCCTCGCCTTAGCTCCCGGCTTACCTTG
>UROX01000260.1 GCA_900549685.1 uncultured Alistipes sp. | reverse complement strand
TTTTTCCGTTCGTTTCCCATAGCCTACTTTTTGATAATGGACAACAGTTCTTCCGTAATCTCTTTCAGGTTGCTGCCACGACAAGCGAACCGCCCAGAATCCCGAAACGGACGAATCCGTACACCGCAGCAACGACCAACGCAGCAAAAGCCCCGATGCCCGCCACGCTGATACCCGGCAGCAGGACCAGCTCGGCCACCAACAGCAATACCCCCACGACGATCAACGCAACGATCAATCCCATAATTATTCTCGATTTTTATCGGACTTCTCCGAAAAATAGACAAATTTCACATAACTTCAAAACAGCATCCGGTCATTTTCACCCCGTTCGATCTATCCACCGACGTTTTATACGCCGTCTTTCCTCCGGTTCCACATCCACGGAGCATGATTCGTCCGTCACTCTCCCAAATGAAAGCAGGACCGGAAACCGGAGAAAGGCGAAACGGGCACCTTCTGTTCCTACGCCACGGGCTTATTCCAGTTCCTCGACCTCGGCGCTCCCTTCGTCCTCCGCATTGATCTCTCCGCACAACGCTTCGGCTTCCTGACGGCTGTCGAAATTGCCGATCGTGTAAACGATATTGCCGTCCTCGTCCGTTCCGCGGGCCAGCGTCAGCTCCCGTCCGTCCGAACGGGCATCGGCGATCTCGCGAATCCGTTCGTTGAGCGACTCGCCCTGTCCCTCGATCCGTACACGGTAAAGCGTCTCGCCCGACCGGTCGGACAGTACGTTCTCGCCGCCGATCATTTCGAACTCTCCGTCGCGCCATACGACGATCTCCGGTTTGCGGAATCCCATCTTTTTCATTTCGACCAGCGCGGCCTCGGCCTCGGCCCGTTCCCTGAACGCGCCGGCGCAATAGCGATAACGTCCCTCTTCGGTCTTATCGTAACATAGCGGCGAAACCCCTTTGAAAATCGAAACCGGCTGTTTCTGTGCGAAAGCGCCCAACTGGATGCGATAGACCGTTCCCCGCTGCTGCGTCTCGTTTTCGGGAATCGGATTGCGGCTGTTGTATACCGACGGGGAATGTCTTTCGATCGGAGCGTACTCGATGAAAATACGCTCCTGAGGATCGATCACAGGTAGGGCGTAAACCTGCGTGTCGGCTTCCAGCGCCTTCATGCAGCGTTGCAGAGAATCGGCCGCCGCCGCATAGCCGAGCAGTCCGGCGAGCGTCTGCTCGTAGGCGACCACCAGCTTCCGTTGCAAAGGATATTCGAACAGAACCGACGAAGCGACTTCGTCCTGCACCGCGGCGACAGCCTGACGGTTTTGCCGGAAACGCTCTCCGAAATCGTTCAGCAGGTCGGTTTTCCCCATCTTGTCGAGCAGATAGTTGTAGGCATAGACCTTGTCGTCGTATATGCCGGACCATACCCGCGAGAGCGAATCCTCGACGGTCCGGTTGAGCGAGGCGACCGACCCGATCATCGAATAGATGGCTTCGGCCTCCGAACGGTTACGCGTCGTATCGTACTGACGGGCCAGCAAATCCAGTTTCCGATAGTTGGACCGATAGACGTCGATCAACTGCGCGGGCAATCCCTCGCGGTTTCTCGCCTCGAGCAGGGCTTCGTAGTCCTTCTGCGGCAGATTCTCGCGGAAATAGGCATTGCGGACCAGGTCGGACGACTGTCCGGCAGGAGCCTCCGGGGCGACATCCGGAGCGGCCGCTCCGTCCTGCGGCTGCGGACCGTTCATCCGGCTCACGATGAACGCCTGCTCGATCGTGCCGATCTCGTTGGCCGTCACCCCGATCCGGTTCCGTATTTCGAACAGTTCCTTTTCGAGCTTCAGGATTTCGGCGCTGTATTTCTCACGGTCGGACGACGAGAGGTCGGACGAGAACAACCGACGCGTGTCTCCGATAATCCTCACCACCGAATCCTCGGTCCGATGCAACTCCGCCTCCCGGACCAGCAGCGCCATATACTCTTTGTCGTTCTCCAGTCCCGCCACACGGGCCGAGACCTGTTGTCCCGACACGGAAAAAGCCGTCAGGCAAAGCACGCCCGCCACACGGACGCTCCACACCGAGGTCCGTCTCCATATATTTCCATTCACCGATTTGCTCATT
>UROX01000259.1 GCA_900549685.1 uncultured Alistipes sp. | reverse complement strand
GAGTTGTTCCGCGAGCAGCTGGGCTACGACTATGTCTATGGGCCGGAGGTCGCGCGCAATTATACGGAGCCGATCTACATGGAGCAACTGCGGGCGGCTGTGCAGGAGCTGAATCCGTCCTTGTCTGCCGCGGCGATTGAGGAAGCGATCACGAAGATCCGGACCTACGAGGGCGGTTCATTGGTACAAAAGAACGAGCAGTTTACCGATTATCTTCAAAACGGGGTCGCAATCAACTACTTCGACGGCCGGGAGCAGCGTTCGGAACTCGTGCGGCTCGTCGATTACGATACGCCGTTGCGAAATTATTTTACGGTAGCGAACCAGTGGACGGTCGAGGAGCGATCGGTGAAGCGGGCGGATATCGTCGTCTTCGTCAACGGTCTGCCGCTGGTCGTGGTGGAGTTGAAATCGCCCTCGCGCGAGAATACCGACGTTTCGGAGGCCTATGCGCAGTTGCGCAATTACATGCAGGAGATTCCGTCGCTCTTCATCTACAATGCGTTCTGTGTGATGAGCGACCACGCGATTACCAAGGCCGGCACGATTACGGCGGGAGAAGACCGCTTTATGGCGTGGAAAACGGTCGACGGTTCGATGGAGGATCGGAGCTGTGCCGGGTTCGACGTGCTGTTTCGGGGGATGTTCGACAAGGTGCGGCTGGTGGAGTTGATACGCAATTTCCTGTGTTTCTCGAAGGACGGGAAGCAAAGTGCGAAGATATTGGGAGCCTATCACCAGTTCTACGCCGTGCGCAAGGCGGTACTGTCGACGATGGAAGCTGCACAGACGGATGGCAAAGGCGGCGTTTTCTGGCATACGCAAGGCAGCGGCAAGTCCTTTTCGATGGTCTTCTTCTCGAAGCTGTTGCAGCAGGCGATGTCGTCGCCGACGATTGTCGTGCTGACCGACCGCAACGATCTGGACGGGCAGCTCTATCGGCAGTTCGCCCGATGCGAAGACTTTCTGCGTCAGAAACCTGTCCGAGCCAAGAGCCGCGCTCATTTGAAAGAGCTGCTGGCCGGACGCGAGGCGAACGGCATCTTCTTTACGACGATGCAGAAATTCGAGGAGAGCGACGAACCGCTCTCCGAGCGCCGCAATATCGTGGTCATGGCCGACGAGGCACACCGCAGCCAATACGGATTGGAGGAGAAGGTGAAAATGGTGACCATGCCCGACGGTACGACACGCGCGAAGATCATCGTCGGTGCGGCTCGTCTGGTGCGCAACGCGCTGCCCAATGCGACCTATATCGGCTTCACCGGAACGCCCATCGCGTTGAAAGATCGATCGACCCGCGAGGTGTTCGGCGATTATATCGACGTATACGACATGACGCAGTCGGTGGAGGACGGTGCGACGCGACCGGTCTATTACGAAAGCCGTGTGATCAACCTGAAACTCGACGAGGCGACCCTGCGCCGTATCGACGACGAATACGATGCGATGGCGGCCGAGGCGGAAGCGTATGTCATCGAGAAGAGCAAGCGCGAGCTGGGGCGCATCGACTCGATTCTCGGGGCCGACGAAACCATCGGTTCGTTGTGCGAAGACATCGGAAAACACTACGAGGAAAACCGCCAGTACGAACAGACGGGGAAAGCGATGATCGTGGCCTACTCGCGGCCGATTGCGATTAAGATCTATCGCCGGCTGCTCGAAATGCGTCCGGCATGGAGCGGGAAACTGGCCGTCGTAATGACTTCGGGCAATGGTGATCCCGAGGAGTGGCGTCCGATCATCGGGAACGATGCCCGTAAAAAGGAATTGGAAAAAGCGTTCAAGGACGACGGCGGCGCGTTGAAAATCGTGATTGTGGTCGATATGTGGCTCACCGGATTCGATGTGCCGTCGCTGGCGACGATGTATGTCTATAAGCCGATGGCCGGCCACAATCTGATGCAGGCCATTGCGCGCGTCAACCGGGTCTTCGGCGACAAACAGGGCGGACTGGTGGTGGATTATGTCGGCATCGCGTCGGCGTTGAGGAAGGCGATGAGCGACTATACGCTCCGCGACCGCAAGAATTACGGCGATCCCGACGTGTCGAAAACGGCCTATCCCGAGTTTCAGAAGAGATTGGAAGTGTGTCGTGATTTGCTGCACGGGTTCGACTATACGGCCTTTTTCGGCAAATCCGATCTGGAACGGGCCAAAGCGATCAGCGGAGGAGTCGAT
>UROX01000258.1 GCA_900549685.1 uncultured Alistipes sp. | reverse complement strand
ACTGCCACCACATCGATACGCGCTTTGAACTTATCGCCTGCGGCGACCGAATCGACATTGCGGTAGAACTGTTCGATGCTGCCGTGTTCCAGCTTCCCGTCCAGAAAGCCGAACAGAACGGCCTCGTCGGTGAACAACTCCTTCGCGTAACGGCTGTCGCCCTCGGCGACGCTCTTCACGAACTTCATAGCGGCAGCTTCCACCGCCTTGTACTCTTCGATACTTGCTCTCATGACTTTCGGTTTTTAATTTTGCTGCAAAGTTAGAGGGTAGTATCTGACCGCACAAGTACCGAAAAATTATTCATGTACTGAAAATTTATTCGGTATACCGTTCATTCGGAATGTTATCCGTATCTTTGTCTTCGTAAAAAGACGATTATGTACGAAAGAAAGATACCCGTCGATTTGAGTTGCCCTTTGCGGCTGACGATGAGCCTGATCGACTCCAAATGGAAATCCTGTATCTTGGATGAATTGCGTGATGCGCCCATGCGTCCGAGCGAACTCCACAAGGCACTGCCAGAGGCTACGCCGCGTGTATTGGACCTGCAACTGAAAGAGTTGGTGGACGACGGGCTGGTCGCAAAAACCATCTATCCCGAACTGCCTCCACGCTCGGAATACTCTATTACGGAATTGGGTCAATCGCTGCTCCCCATCCTCGATTCGATGATTGCGTGGGGAGAGACCAACAAAGAACTTTTCGAGAAGAAATATAGTTTATAAAATTAAGCAATGCCGCTTGAGGCTATGGCTCGAACGGCATTGTTCGGTTGTCGGTCACGTGTTTCTCGGTATAGACCGGGAAGATTCCATACTCTTTTTGATATTTCACCGACAGGATGCTTCGTATCGGCGATAAAGCGTCGCTTCATGGTTTCCGCAATACGGTAAACGGAGTTACCGAAAAATACGCCTGCCGATAAAATGCTTATCGAAAGACCGGCCCGATGCCGGATTCATAAGACAAGCCGATAAAAAACGGAAACGAGGCGGCAGAATAATCCTGTCGCCTCGTTTCCGTTTTATCCGGTGTCGTCCGGGTCTTACTTTCTGTTCGAAAGGTATTCTTTCACCACATTGTAGTAGGCATCCGGAGCCTCGTCGTTCGGATAGCGTTTGTATGCCGTCTGGCTCTCCTTCGTGTCGGCAATGCCCCAGAAAATAGCGTCGCAGGTGTCGTCGTACGATCCGAAGATGCAGTAGTCGGTCGCCTGTCCGGCCCATTCCACTTTTTCTTTCCATTGCTGCAACGTGCTGCGCTTCCACTGGGAGGGATGGACGCCTTCGTTGGGGCAGGCGAAACGTACTTTGTTGTCGGAGCTGGACGATTTGTGCCGGTAACCCCAGCCGTCGGTAGTCGTGAAATTCATCGGCGAATTGACCTGACAGGTACCGATCCTGAAGCGGGAGAGATAGTCTTTCTCGTTGGCAGGCGCCGCATTGTACATATTCAGGAAGTCTTCGCCCATATAGAAGACGACCAGCATCGGACGGTCGTCGCCGAATCCGTATTTGCGGTATACGTCTTTGTTCGCCCAGTTGTCCCATATCCGTTTGGCGATGCCGTTCCAGTAGGCCAGCGTGTGGGCGGCCGGGTTGCCGATAAACATGACGAAGTGCATGCCCAATTCGCCGCACACTTTCTCGATCGTCTCGATCTGGCTTTTGGTTTCCGTTTCCCACAGGGCGTTTTCGTTGGGCTGACAGCCCGGCCAGCTTCCGGGGACGGTTTCCCACTGGCTCGGATTGGTCAGGTCGATGATGACATCGTTGATTCCGGCTGCCTTGATGGTCGAGAGAATGGCCCGGGCATGATCGATATTGGCATAGTCGTGCCCCGTGATCCACCGGTCGCCGACCTTGAACTTGATGACACCTTCGTTGGCACTGCGGCAACAGATCAGAATATGGGTCATGGGTACGCATCGGGAATCATCCTGTGCAGTGTTGTTGTCCGACGCCTTGTCGGAGGAGCACCCCGTACTCAGCAATGTCGCGAATACAAGAGCGAAAAGCAAAAAATGTTTCATGTCGAGATGGGTTTGAGGTTGAGTTTTCTCGTTAGAAAAAGTTTCCGGAAACAAAGATATGATTATTTCGTCAGTCGGTCAAGTTGCCCGCTGCGCCCGAAACCCGAAAACGGTCGATTGCAATCCATTGGAAAGCAGAGTAGGGGATAGCCCCCCCGATACAGAAAAAAACGGATAA
>UROX01000257.1 GCA_900549685.1 uncultured Alistipes sp. | reverse complement strand
CGCTGAATGTAATGACAGTGGTTACCGGCGTTTCCGGTTCCGGGAAAAGCACGCTGGTACGTGATATTTTCTTCCGGGCATTGAAGCGTGAGTTGGACGAATGCAGTGATCGTCCGGGAGAATTTTCATCTATCGGAGGCAGTCTGCGCGACTTACGGAATGTAGAATTTGTAGACCAGAATCCGATCGGCAAATCGTTGCTCGTCTGTTTTTCGGCGATGACGATCGGCGGCGTCTCTTCCGCGACCGCCGCCATGAAAAAGAAACCCGTGCCTCCCCGGCCGCAGACCGAGTCCGTGTCCGAGTACCGCGACATTTATCCCGACACGTGGGTGGCCACGGACGGCATCGGCCGGACCATGCCTGCCTACGAGGAAGTGGGACCGCTCAAGAACGACCAGCGTCGTGTGGTGGGTATCTTCTACATCACGTGGCACACACAGGGCCTGCATCACATGAAAAATCCTTACACGGCCGATGTGACCAAAATTCTCGAACAGGACCCCTCGGCCCGGCTGGATGCGGCCCATCCGCTCTGGACCGAAGGTTCGTATCACTGGGGCGAACCCGAAATGGGATATTTCCTCAGCCAGGACGAATGGGTGATCCGCAAGGATATTTCGATGCTGGCCGATGCCGGAGTCGATGTACTCGTCATGGACGTGACCAACGCCGTGCGTTACTGGGACGAATGGGACGTGTTGTTCACGACGATGCAGAAGATGAAGGCCGAGGGCAACAAAGTGCCCAAGTTCTGTTTCTGGGCGTTCAACGGACCGGTCATCACGGTGGTACAGGATCTCTACGAAAGGATCTATAAGGAGAAGAAATTCACCGACCTGTGGTTCGAGTGGGACGGCAAGCCGCTGTTGCTCTACAACAGCCGCCCGAAATACGACGCAAACGGACAGGATACGCCCAATCCCAACCCCAATTACGACGCCGATGCCGTGACGAACCGCGACAATCCCCATTACGGCGATCCCGACTATACGCAGGAATTCTATAAGGACTATACGGCCGAAGTGAAAAACTTCTTCACGCTGCGCAACATGTGGTGGGGCTACTACAAATGGGCCGGGAAACGTTATATCGGTACCGAGGACAACTGGAGCTTCGGATACAGTCTGGCCGAACCCGAGGTGGCGGCCATGAAGCCCGAAGAACTGCTTTCGACGCATAACGGCAAACGGGAACAGGCCGCCGTCACTCCGGCGCAGCATCCCGTCACGATGGTTCCGGGCGATCCGGTCGGCGTGGGAAAATCGTGGAGCCGCAAGAACGGTCAGCCCGCACTGGACGAACACGACCTGCCTGTTCCGACCTATGTGCCCTGGCTGGGCAAAACGGTCGAAAATCCCGAAGGCTACGGCATCTATTTCCAGGAGCGTTGGGACGAGGCCCTGGCCTGCAATCCCGAATTCCTCTATATCAACGACTGGAACGAGTGGACCGCCGGAAAATATCAGCCCGGTACGCCCAGCAAGACGACGCTGTGGCTCGGCCGCGAGAATCCGTTCTTCTTTGTCGATCAGTACAACTCCGAGTTCAACCGCTGTATCCATCCCATGAAGGGCGGTTATACCGACAACTATTACATGCAGATGGCGCAGAACCTCCGCAAGTATAAGGGCGTGCGTCCGATTCCCGAGTTGGACGGCTATGTGTCTGTCAAGGCGGACGGCGACTTCTCGGAGTGGGATGCCGTGGCGGTGGAATACCGCGATACCAAGGGCGACGTGTTCCACCGCGATGCCAAAGGGTACGGCGGTCTTCACTACGTGAACAATTCGGGCCGCAACGACATCGTGACCTGCAAGGTGGCCGTCGATAAAAAGACAATCGGTTTCTATGCCGAGACGGCCGGCGAGCTGACGCCGCACACGGGAAACAACTGGATGTTGCTGCTCGTCGATGCCGACAACGATTCGTCCACCGGCTGGTACGGTTACGATTATCTCATCAACAAATCGGTGAAGGACGACCGCACGACGACGCTCATGCGCTACGATGCGGCTTCCGGACAGTGGAAACAGATCGCCGAACTGCCATTCCGTTATGCAGGCAACCGGCTGGAGGTGTCCGTGCCGCGGGCACTGCTCGGTCTCGACGGTCGGGACGCTTTTGTGTTCGATTTCAAATGGACGGATAACTGCGGCGAACTCGTCGATCCGATTTCGATGTGCACCGACGGCGATACGGCGCCCAACCGGCGTTTCAATTACCGTTGC
>UROX01000256.1 GCA_900549685.1 uncultured Alistipes sp. | reverse complement strand
GACACTTCCCCGGAAGCCATCGACCTCGCCTCGAGATGCAGCCCGAAAAGCGCAAAGATTACGACAAAGGTCGGGATTTCAAAGCCTACAATCGCATTTTGGAATCTTACAAAAAAAACTTATTTTCGTGCCGATTCGCCGATACGGGAAACGGTTTCCGCCAAACGGTTCGAAGGAACGAAATCCGTAGCGGCATATATCGGACGAAAACGAACGACCCATTTTATCTCTTTATTATTTCCGAACACTAACGAAAAACGCATGATGAAAAAATTCACTTCATGGGCTTTAGCCCTGCTCGTATCGGTATCGGGCTTCTTCTGCTCCTGTAGCGACGACAAAAACGACGATGCCGCTCCGGAACCGACCGTCCCCTCCGTAGCGCTTTCGCGCAGCGACGTATCGTCGTCGTCGCTGAAATTCGCCCTCGCGCTCGAAAATGCCGAACGGGCCTACTACCTCTGCACCGAAAAGGAAGCTCCCGTTCCGACCGCACTGGAGCTGCTCACGGCCGAAACCTTCGTAACGGAATCGGGAACGGTGACAATCGATGAACTGGAACCCGCCACAACATACCGCATCGCGGCGATCGCCGTTCAGGGCAAGGCGACGGGCCGGATCGAAACGCTCGAAATCACCACGTCCGCACCGGACGCCCAACCGGCCGTCGAACTGACCAAGGGAACCGAAGGATTCACTTCGCTGACGTTCACCGCCTCGCTGACCGACACCGAACGCGCCGCATACGTCTGCATCGCGAAGACCGACGATATGGCGCTGCCCTCGGCCGAAGAGATTCTCGCCGACGGAACGGCCA
This sequence comes from uncultured Alistipes sp., assembly GCA_900549685.1. Taxonomy (GTDB): domain Bacteria; phylum Bacteroidota; class Bacteroidia; order Bacteroidales; family Rikenellaceae; genus Alistipes_A. The sequence continues at coordinate 1,423 of UROX01000256.1, read as the reverse complement.
TCGAACAGTCGGGCGAAGTGACGATCGAAGAACTGGCCTCCTCCACCGTATATGTCATCGCAGCGGCCGGAGCCAACGGAACGATCTTCTCCGAAGTGGCCTCGATCGAAATGACGACGCAGACCCCTGCTCCGGAAATCGTTCTCGAAGCCGGTGAGACGACCGAAAACTCGCTGTCGTTCACTGTTGAGCTCACCCATGCGGAACGCGCCGCATACGTCTGCATCGCGAAGACCGACGATATGACGCTGCCTTCGGCCGAAGAGATTCTCGCCGACGGAACGGCCATCGAACAGTCGGGCGAAATCGTCGTCGAGGAACTCGACGCAGCCACCGCGTACGTCATCGCCGTTGCAGCCGCCAACAAAGAGATCGTATCGGAAGTCGCTTCGACCGAAATGACGACCGACATTTCGGTTTCCGGTCCGGCCGCCTTCGACCGTCAGGCGACCGGGGGATATTACGGCGACTCGCACGACTCGGGCTACGCCGAATTCCACTTCGTGCTGGCCGATGCCGAAACGACCGAACAGGACGGCGTATACACGACCGTCGGAGCCGGACGCGCGATGAGCTTCGACCTCTTCCAGTTCGCACCTTTCACGCTCGACAACATCACCCTGCCGGCCCGTACCTACCGCTACGGGACCAACTACGGCATGAACACGTTCGACCCGGCAAAGACCTACTGCATGGTTCGTGATGCCAAAGGGAACGTCAAGAAAATCGAATTCAAAAGCGGCACGATCGACGTCCAGAAACTCGGCACCACCTATACCATAAAAGCCGAACTGGTCACGACGACCGACGAACCGTTCACCGCCTCTTACGAAGGCAAGATCGAAATCGAGAACAAAGTGAGCGGCAGCGACCCGGGCACCCTGCCCGCCCTCGAGAAAGACCTCACCGGGCTGTCGTTCATCCGCGCTTTCGGCAAATATTACGGCGGGACGACGGCAGACAACTGCATCGTGAACCTTTACGACGTAGAACCGAACACCGACTACGGTACGGATTATCTTTCGAAAGCGGGTCATCTCGTATCGCTCGACCTCTCGACGGCCGTATCCGAGACAGCCACTCTGCAGGAAGGCACCTACGAAGTCTCCTCGGCATATCGTCCCGGAACCTTTTTTGCCGGCTACGAAGAGACATTCATGGGATCGCTGCTTGCGATGGGCACCTATTGCGAAGAACGCAACGACTCTTACGAATCGATTTACGGCATGATTACGGGCGGTACGGTAACGATTACGAAAGTCGGCGACGGCTATCGTTTCGTACTCGATTTCGTCACCAGCAAAAACCACAAAGTGACCGGTTCTTACGAAGGCAAAGTGGAAATGACGGACAAACGCACTTCGTCCACTGTCCGTGCCGACCGGGCACAGGCGCTGAAACTTTCGCGCCGATAGACCGAACA
>UROX01000255.1 GCA_900549685.1 uncultured Alistipes sp. | reverse complement strand
GAGGGCGTTTTTGCTCTTGCTCTCGTGCGGCGCGAATGGGACGTACTCCGGTACTGCCCGTCCGCGCCGCACTCGTTTGAGCGCCAGCCGGCATCTTTGCGGTCAAAAGCGCCGGAACGCTTTCCGCTCCGTTCATCACGGTGGGGCGGAACCATTCCCCGGCTGAAGCGGGAAAGGAGAATCCCCGGCTCTGCGGAGTGTGGGATTAAAAAGATGTAACGACTTGATTTATCGGGTCGTTACATCTTTGTATGGGAGGGTAGGTGACGAGAAGGCAACGGTTTGTTTTCAGCTTTTTGCGCCCAAATACCGCATTTCAAATAGCCTACTGCAAGATACGATTTTTTGGAATTGGCAGATGTTGTTCGGTTAAAGAAAAATGGATAACACGCTCGAAACAGCGACTTTGAATGTTCGTTGTTGTATATGATATGTTGGAGAGCGTTGAGTGATATTCTTGGGAGCTGCGGCGCAGTAACGGAAGGGTGGAGGAAAGGCCGCAACGTGCCGGTTTTCCCGAAAAAGTCTTATCTTTGCCTGCGGTTTATGTTATTCCGAACGATATCACAACTGCTCCCCCTGCTGCTGGGACTCTTTCTGCTGACCGGATTCGTCGGCAGCGAACGTCCGGCAGTCTATGCGGCCAACAGTCCGAGTGCCGTATTCGACCGGCCGGAAGACTCCGCCGCCACTGATCGGAATAATCGCCTTCTTCCGGAATACGCCGGGACAGACGCCTCCGCCGCGTTGCTTTCGCTCCGGCCCCGCTTCGTCCCGAATCTCCGTTCCGCAACTGTTTTTACGGCAACCGGCATGTGCGGCATCACCGACAAGCTCCTTTCCGAAAACGGCCCTGCCGCCTCCGTTTGCAAACCCGCCCGTTTCAGGGATTCTTACCGTTATTATATCTACGCGCTGGAACGCATGCGCATTTAGCGCCGTTTACCGTGGTCGGTCGTACCCGCCTCTCCTCCTTCGCCCGTTCCGGGCGGAGGGCACTCGTTCCATCACCTTCAAACATATCCAACTCCTTATGGAATTTCTGACGGATTTCATCCTGCATATCGATCAATACCTTATCCGTATTGTCCAGGACTATCACCTGTGGACATACGCCATCCTTTTTCTCATCATTTTCTGCGAAACCGGACTGGTCGTCACTCCGTTCCTTCCCGGCGACTCGCTGCTGTTCGTAGCAGGGGCCGTTTCGGCCTTGCCCGGCGTTCCGATCGAGATACACCTCCTCGTCCTGATCCTTTTCGCCGCGGCCGTGGCCGGCGATTCCAGCAACTATATGATCGGCCGCTTCTTCGGTCGCAGGCTCTTCAACAATCCGAACTCCCGGATCTTCAAGCAGAGCTACATGGACAAAACACAGGCGTTTTACGAAAAATACGGCGGGAAGACCATCATCCTCGCCCGTTTCGTGCCCGTCGTCCGCACCTTCGCACCATTCGTCGCCGGAATGGGCCGGATGCACTATCCCCGTTTCATGTCGTTCAACCTGGCCGGCGGAGCCGCCTGGGTAGCGCTGTTCTGCTATGCCGGCTACTTTTTCGGGGACCTGCCGTTCGTACAGCATAACCTCGAACTGCTCATCGTGGCGATCGTCGTCGTTTCGGTCCTGCCCGCTGTCGTCGAAGCGGTGCGCGCCAGGATGAAAGCCCGAAAACAGAACGCATGAAAACGCTGAAAATCTATGCATTGTGTGATTTTTTCACAAAAAAGCAGGTATAAACCGCCATATTACCGAAAAATATGTAACTTTGTTGCAAATACACAATCTCGGGATTCGACCATGAAAAAGAACGGGATCTATATGTTGCTGACAGTTGCGGTAATGCTCGTTATCGCGCTGCTGCCGTCTTCATCCCAACCCCGTTCCGACAAGGCAACGGATACGGTGGTATCCCTCGAACAGTCCCGCGACGACGGCGTACACAACCTGAAAGGGTGCGAAGGGGTCTTTACGGCCAGCCAGTCACGCATCACCGAATGCCGTCACAACGAGACCTATTCGCGGATCGTTTCCGAAAGCGGGCTGCCCCATTCCGAGAGCCTGACATTGAAGAAATCGTCGGACGCCGTTCCGTGTATTCGTCCGACCCTCCATTACAAATACGCAAGTCACCGGTTGCATTTGTTCTCACGGCTTAACATTTAGCCGTTTCCCTGCCGATCCGTCCGGATTCGGCCGATTCCTCATTTTCTTTTCACGACACCTCTCCGCACGTTGCGAAAGGTTGTCCGTTCGGGCCTGAATGTATTGGTGCATTTCGTCTCACTGCGTACCCCCCCC
>UROX01000254.1 GCA_900549685.1 uncultured Alistipes sp. | reverse complement strand
GTCCGCCGCATGAAAAAAAATAAATCCCACCGAAACCGAAAACTATCCGACACCGGCGCATCGAACGGACGGTCCGTACCGGTGCCCGGCATCCCGCCTGACGGCAAAAAACTACTCCGCCCATGAACCTTTCCATCTTACGCAACTTACTGACAATTTGTACGGCGCTTCTGTCTCTCGGCGTGTTTCTCTCTGTATTCTTCATCGACTTCGGCATCTACCAGGTGTGCCACGAGGACCAGAAATGGTTCTTTCTCCGCCTGCTTCCCGTCGTCACGTTTTTCGTCTGGCTATGGAGCCTGTCATCGAAACGGATAACGCTTTCCGTAACGAAAACGGACTGTGCCGTCCTGCTCTTCATCGGCTACATCGTCGCGCGATACCATACCTCCGACGGATCGTTCGTTCCGGTGGCCATAGGCGGCGGTCTGGCCTGCCTTTACCTGAACTTCAGGCTGCTGCTCGCGCACTGCTCCCGCTATCTGTCCCTGTGCCTGTTCGCCCTCCTGCTGACCGGCATCGCCGAAGCGATCTGGGGACACCTCCAGCTCCACGGAGCGGTGCGGGCCTACCACCCGCTGTTCAGGCTCACAGGAACGTTCTTCAACCCGGGTCCCTATTCCAATTACCTCGCGTCGCTGCTCCCCATCGCCCTGTACCAAATCCTGTCGCACGGCAGGAACGGAAACGACGGGACCGGAGAGGAACGGCGTCCCCGTTTCGAACTCGACCGGCTGGTGCTGTACGCCTCGTGGGTCTACACGATCTGCGCACTGACGGTTCTGCCTGCCGCACGGGCCCGCACCGCCTGGATAGCCGTCGCCGTCACATTCGTGCTGATCGTGGTGGAAAAGACGTCGGTCCCGACGAAAATCGACCGGTTCAGACGACGCAGACCACGGCTTTTCTACGGGATTTCGCTCGGAGTCGCGACGGTCGTCATCGGCCTGCTGTGGGGGATGTATCAGTACAAAGAGAAATCCGTACACGGACGGTTGCTGATCTGGAAAGTCGCCGCCCATGCCGTCTGCGAAAGGCCGCTGTTCGGGGCCGGACCGGGCATGTACACGGGAGCATACGGCGAGGCACAGGAAGCGTATTTCGCCCGGGGCAAGGCCGGGGCGCAGGAAATCGACGTGGCCGGTCCGCCCGAATATGCGTTCAACGACCCGCTCCAGATCGCAGTGGAATACGGACTCGTCGGGCTGGCGCTGTTCCTGTTCATTCTGGGGACCGCCATATGGAAACTGCTGCCGCAGAAAAACGGCCTCGCTTACGGCGCTATCGGGCTGTTCATCCTGATGCAGGCCTCCTATCCGCTGAACCTGATCCCGTTCTGCATATTATCGGTCTTTTTCGCCGCCGCATCCAACCGGTCCGAACGGGGAGCACTCCTGCCGGTCGGGCACTGGGGTGTGTTCCTGCTGCTGGGATGCACGCTGGGCGCAAGCGTAGGCCTGTCGGCCTGTTATGACAGACGTTACAAGGCGTTGCAGAACTGGCAGCTGATCCGTTCCACCTACCAGGCTCAAGGGTACAAATATGTCCTGCACCGTTACGAAGCGCTGTACGACCGGCTTTACGACGTCCCCGATTTTCTGTTCGAGTACGGCAATACGCTCCGGGCGACAGGGAAATACAATCAGAGCAACTACATTTTCCGGCGGGGTCTCCATTACAAAGGCTCGGCCCTGTACTGCAACATGCTGGGCGACAATGCCAAATCCCAGGGCGATTATCGGCTCGCCGAGGCGTATTACGAGAAATCGGCCGACCGGATACCCAACCGGATCATGCCTCTCTACCTGCTCGCCCGACTTTATTTCGACACGGAACAGTGGGATAAGGCACGCGAGGCGGTCCTGCGCATACGGACATTCAAACCCAAAGTCGAATCTCCGACCGTACGGAATCTACGCAATGAAATCGAGCGGCTCGTCGATGAACATCGGCTCGACGTGCCCGAACGATTAAACCTCGTGAGCGAATTCGGCAGACTCGTCTTTTTCAATGCTATGAATTTGAAAATACGATCTTTTTATGCGAAATTCAAAAAACAAAGTTTCATATTTGAAATACGCACTTTAACAACATCACAACTCAAACAGCCCAAACAATCCAGTTTTTGCCTTATCTGCAAAAAACAATCGTCTTAAATACTTCTGCCCATGAATTGACCCCGACATGCCACATGAGAAGCTACGCGCCTCTCCATTCGAAACCTTTGTTATGAAAATTACAAATCATTTAATGATCCCAAAATTTAGAAACATGAAATTCAAATACCTTATCGCTTCGGCCGCCCTCGTCATCGGAGTAGCCGCCTACACCCCGCCCCTCC
>UROX01000253.1 GCA_900549685.1 uncultured Alistipes sp. | reverse complement strand
GTTTTCGGTTCAGCAGGGGCAGTATGAACGAGATTACGGACGCCGCAATCCAGAAGAATGCAACGGGCCCGAAATCATAGTGCTTGGCGCCGTCTGCCGTTACGGTAATGTTCGCATCTATGAGCCATCCCGACGCTACGTCCTGAATTCCTGCGGCACAGTAGGATGCCATTCCGACGATTCCCAGTGCGGCTCCTGTCGCCTTCCGGGGCACGATATCCACGGCCATCAGCCCTCCGAGGAAGCAGATCAGCACGCCGATCGCTATTCCGAACAGTACCATCGAGAGAACGTTTACCCACATGGCATCACCGCCGTAGAGGAACAGCGCCAGGGCCACGGAGTTCAGTATGCCGAACAACAGCGCGGGAATCTTTCGGTCACCCTTGAACAGCTTGTCCGAGAACCACCCGGAGAGCACTGTTCCGAGAATTCCCAGCAGTGCGTTTATCGAGACGACGGAAATGGCCTCTACGTCCGAGAATCCCTTGGCCTCCTGGAGGAACAACACGCCCCATCCGTTTATGGCATAGCGGGATATGTACATGAATGCGCTTGCGGCGGCCAGCACCCATACGGCCGGGGTGCGGAGTACCTGTTTCTGAATCTCTTTGACGGACTTTTCGGCTCCGGGGACGGGCTTCTCGTGCGCCAGGGCCTCTACGGGCGGCAGTCCCTTGGATTCGGGGGTGTCGTGGAGCCAGCAGAGGATGACGATTACCCCGATGGCTCCCGCCGCCGCCGATCCGAAAAAGCCGGCCTGCCATCCGGCGAAGGTCACGATCGACCCTACGAAGAGGAATGAAAAGAACTCTCCGAGGTTGTGGCTTGCAGAGAAGAATCCGTAGTAGGTTCCGCGTTCTTTGAGGGGATACCAGCGTGAGAGGGAGATGATTGCCGGAGGTGCGCCCATCGATTGCGCCCAGCCGTTGAGCCCCCACATTACGGCGAAGGCGACGAAGACGACGGCCGTGGGGATGACCGACTGGGCGAGGCCCAGTACGCCCATCAGCGCGTTTGCCGAGGCCGAAACGACGAGACCCGTGGCCATGAAGCGTTTGATGTTGCAGTAATCGGCGATGAATCCGTTGACGAACTTGCCGACGGCATAGGCAAATAGGAGCGCCGACCCGATGACGCCCAGTTGTGAGGCATCGAGCGAACCGCTGTCGAGTATCGGCTTTTTCATGACGTTGAGACTCGTTCGGCAAACGTAGTATAGACTGTATCCGAGTGTCGCGGCGGTAAATGCTTGCAGCCGGAGACGGCGGTAGTACCTGTCGCACGCAGTGTCGTCCAGCTCCCGCTTGGGAGCCGGACGACTGATGCGATAAAATTCCTTGATCCGATTCATGAATTCCGAAGTCCGTTAATCGAAAAGACCGTTCAGCAAATGGGCGAGCCGGTATCCGGCTTTTCGGATTTGACTTTCGACCAGAGGCAGGGCCTTGTTCAGAAAGTCCTGTCCCAGCCGGGCGTCGGGTTTGGCCCATTCGAACTGCACTTCGCAGCATACGGCGGCATCGTGCAGCCAGTCGCGGGGCGTTCCGGCAGCGATGGCCTGTTTGTCGCTTTTCGGAAGACGGTCCAGTTCATCGGCCCATTCGCTGACCGACCAGATACGCGAGACGGTGATGATCTCGTTGTCCCAGACGCTGTGGACGTAGAACTTGTGCGCTTTGCGATATTTGTCTTCGAAAAGTACGTCGTATTTCATGTCGTGGGTCGCGTACTTGATGTGCGCGGGGCAGTGCATGTCGCCCACCAGATGAATGACGTATTTGAGGTTGACGGCCACGGTGGAATCGCTTTGCTCCCGGTAATTTTCGAGGATGCGTATGGCGGATTCCAGTCCGTAGATGGCATTGCCGCGTTTCGGGTTGAGCAATTCGTCCGAGTAATGGAGACGGGCATCGACAGGCGCCGTGTGCCAGCCGTCCGTGAATGCATATTCGGGGGTCTTGCGGTATTCGTCCATCCACTTGGCATAGTAGACGATCGAGTGCCCTCCGAGGTATTTTTCGATGCGTTTTTTCGCTCGCTTCGTCAAGTTGCGTTCGGCGATCTTGGCAATTGTCTCGTGCCCTTCGCGTCCCCATCCGAAGACGGGACCGGAGTGGAAAAGGGCGCTGCACAGTAGCAGAATCAGTAATTTTTTCATAAGTTTCAGCGAGTCAATCGTGCAGCCCCCGGCTGCGGAGATACGAGATCAGTAATTCAGGGCGGTCGGTCTGGATCAGGGTCGCGCCCATGTCAATCAGTTTTCCGTAAATTGCGGCAGGGCCGCCTTCAAAGGCCTTGTCGTCGTCCAATCCGCCGCAGAGCGAACTCCAAAGCGAGTTCACCCAGAGCTTCGAACCGCCGTCCGCGATGCGTTTCATGCAGGCTTCCACCTCGGGCGTATATTCGTCCCAGCAGACTTCGTAGGCCAACGGCTGCTTTTCC
>UROX01000252.1 GCA_900549685.1 uncultured Alistipes sp. | reverse complement strand
TATCCGTCGCGTCGATCAGAACCCATTCCTTGGTCGCGGTCGCCGCATTGACGGAAATCGTTTTGTAGCTTAATGACTCCACTTTTTTACGTTTAAAGAATTAATACTTGTTTGTTTATGTGATCCATGCCCGCTTCAACGGGCTTGCAAAGATAGCGATTTTCCTGAAAATAAAAAAATTATTGCGATTCTTTCGCGTCGGAGAAAAAATGCGACGCCCGCGCTTCTTCATTTTCAGGGTGCCGCCGAAGAAAACTGCACGGACCGCAACGACGCATGAAGCACGCACGACCGTCGCAAAAAAACACTGTACGGAACATCGGCCGCAACAACACCATGTTATTATATGGTCCGACGCTCCCACCCCAAAGGCTCGGGAAACCTTTTTCGCCCAAACGGAAATTTTCATGCGCAATCGGCGAACAGCCTCAGAAGAGACCATCGAGGATACGGTTGTTTTTAGCAACTCCGAACTCCTTACCAAAGGTATTGAACTGGCTGTACGGGCACTATTCCCGCCGGTAGTTTCTCATAGCATGAGCGCAACCAGCGGAGCTCGTCCTGCCAAAGGGACCACAACATGACGTCCTTGTCCCGGTCTTCCGGACGCAGGGGCATCGCCTCGCTGCGGCGAACGAAAATAAGGCCATCCATCCTCCCCTCCGGCGAAAAGACTCCGGAAAACGGAGTACCGAACACATAGCGTCCCGTCCAGCGGACCGTCGCCACGGGCGATACTCGATCCGACGGCATGAAAAAGTAATCGTGGGGAACCTCAGACAGAAAAGATTCGAGGCTGTATTTCTGCGGAGGGGACACCTTCTCGACGATCATCCGGGCGGGGTCCCACACCAAATATTCCCCTTCGGCGGCATGAAGCCCGATACAGCCGTAATTATCGCCCCATGCCTCTTTCAGGTAAAAGCCCGTAGACGGCGTAAAATAGGCCATCACTTCCCGGTAGTTCGCATGGGTGAAATGACAGTATATCGTCACTTTTCGGTCGTCGGGACAAAGCAACTCCGTCAGGGATTTCGCATTCTCGGCCATGATCCGGTCGCGGACAGCCATGATATTTCCGTCCGGAGCCCATCGCAGCGAATTGCTCAAGCCGAGGCGGACGATCTCGTAGTCCGTACCCCCCAATACCTTCTTCAACTGAGTTTCGTAGCAATTCCACAGGGCGAGCAACCGTTCAATTTCCCCGGCGTCATCGTAGGGCGGTTTCACCGGTGTGAGAAGAAACTTGCACACCGAATACACGGCCAACGAACGAGACCGTTCGTTCCGCATCATCAGATACTTCACAAGCCTGTTCCGAGCAATCGGACGACCCTCAGTCCAGTCGGTATCCATTCCCATCAAAGAGACTTTTTCTTCGGTTGTACGATTGTAATTTCGCAACCACTGACAAAAATCACGGAAAGAGGACGAATTATTTATCGAATATCGGAATGGGAGGAGCAGACTGTCTAAAATACCCTCGTCCTCGCCCCTTACATAGCGGTTCAGTGCAAGCATGCTCTCCCAGTGTTCCTCCAACAACACCAAACGACAACCTTCGTTCCGGATGCGATGACGGATCGACTGGAAGGCCGCACGACTCATCGTCTCGCTGCCGTGGGCGGTCTCGCCCAGCGCCACGACCCGCTTGTCGTTCAATTGCGGTATATGCCCGAACCCTTCTTCGGATTCGAACGACAACGGTACGGCTGACTTCGGGTCCGGCACGCAAACCTTCATCCGGCCCTCTACCGGAAAGTCGTCGAGCGGACGCCCGTCGAGCAGGATGTCGAGTCCGCTCAGCGTGAGGCTCTGGTCCGAAGTACTATCGACCGGAGCGAACCCCGTGGGATAACTCGCGTAATCCCTCCCGTCTCCGTCGGCCTCGATCGCCAGATACAGAAACACTGCGTCTTTCAACGGCACTCGTGTCGAAAAGCGTTCCCGGCGGCCGTTCGAAAGAAGGGAAACCGTATCGGCGAACAACGGCCGCTCGTAACGGTCGGTACTTCGGACGATCAGACGGCACATCTCCAGATTCTTCCCCTCGGTCTCGATCGAAATGTCAGCCTGCCCGGCTTCGGTGGCCGGAAGAAGAAGCTGCTGCCAAGGCTGCATGCGAAGCGTGAAACGACAACGGACGTTATGAACGAAGTTGTTGGACTGTGTGATATGCAACCGGCCGCTGTCCCGATCGAAATCGAAACAAAGCTGACTACCCGTACCTCCTATATACGAAGAAGTGTTCCACTTCGAAAAGTTTAGGTCCCTAATCCGCAAATCGAGGCAATATCTCGTCGTAAAAGTTTCCGGCTGGGCCTCGCAAAAACAAGGTGAAAAACACAAAAGGTAAAACAGCAGCACTACGCGGCATACACGAAGCAGATCTGCAATGGAATAAAGATCATTATTCGGTGTCATCGTTGGGAATATAATTTATTGGACAAACTATTTATTTTTATGCA
>UROX01000251.1 GCA_900549685.1 uncultured Alistipes sp. | reverse complement strand
GGCCTGCGGCTGGTATTTTCTGCACATCCGGATCCGGAAAATGAGATCGGAGACTTCGGAATATTGGAATAATTGCCCGTGAGATTAAAAAAACGTTCCGATTTCGGAACGTTTGATGTACCAGATATCGATATTTTGTACTTCATCTGAAAAATCGTACCCCCGCGAGAATGGCGTAAAAGCCCGATTTTTCGTATAAAAAGCAAAAAAGGCGTACAGATGTACGCCTTTTTGGTGGTCCCCGTGGGGCTCGAACCCACGACCCCAACATTAAGAGTGTCGTGCTCTACCAACTGAGCTAGAGAACCGTCGTTCGGAAGAACTTTGGCAAAGGTAAAACGAAATTTTTATTTATGCAAACGCTTCCTGCAAAAACGATCCGCTCGCGGACAGTTCCGCGATGTTCATGGGCCGGAGGAAAGCCGATGCGAAGGCTTTCCGCTCGTTACTTTGGATTTCTGTCGGAACCAGGGCATTGGCATGGCGATATGGGCATGGCCGACGGTCTCGAATGGCGACGGTCGGATTCGGAGGTTGCGCTTTCTGTGTGCCGGAACATCAGGTTGATCGTGCGCTCAGGTATTCCGGGTGTCCCGCTATCCGTCTGGTGTTGCGGTCTTCGGGGACATTCGGTTCCTCCGTCTGTCGCGAAACATGGGGCGGGAATTTTTCGAATGCGCGATCTGTGCCCTCGGCCGACGAAGGCCGGAGCGGAAAGTTGGACGCTGAGGTGCCGGTAATTTTAACGTATCGTTCGGTATAGGTGCCTTTGCCGCTGTCGTCGGACGTGTCGGGCGAACCTTGACTTTCCCGTCGAGGTGGGGCCGGTCGGAATGCGATGCCTGTGGCCGCGAATCGCATCGGTCGGAGTCTGAAAAACGCGACCGGGATCGCCGGTCGCGTTAAACAATCGTTTATAATAATGGCTCTGCGAGCGGTCTGTGCCTATTCGTACTCTCCGCTTTTGAGCATTGCCACTTCCTGAGGGGTCAGGAACCGCCATGCGCCGCGTTTGAGCCGTTTCTTGGTCAGTCCGGCGAAATAAACACGGTCGAGTTTCTGTACCGAGTAGCCCAGCGATTCGAAGATGCGGCGTACGATCCGGTTGCGGCCCGAGTGGATTTCGATACCCACTTCCCTGCGGTTTTCGCCTATGTAGCTGATTTCGTCGGCATAGATCGGACCGTCCTCGAGCGTGATGCCTTCGGCTATTTTCGTCATGTCGGCCTGAGTCAGCGGCTTGTCGAGCGTCACCTGATAGATTTTCTGTTTGTTGTTGCTCGGATGCGTCAGTTTGCGCGTCAGCTCGCCGTCGTTGGTAATGAGCAATACGCCCACGCTGTTCTTGTCGAGCCGTCCGACCGGGTAGACCCGTTCCGTGCACGCACCTTTGACGAGGTCCATCACCGTCTTGTCCGCATGCGGATCGTCCAGCGAGGTGACGAATCCTTTGGGTTTGTTCATCAGGATGTAGACTTTTTTCTCTCCTTTGATGACCGATCCGTTGAAACGCACTTCGTCTTCGGGCCGCACTTTCGAACCCAGTTCGGTGACAATCGTTCCGTTCACGGCGACCAGTCCGGCCGTAATCAGATCGTCCGCTTCGCGGCGGGAGCAGATGCCCGAGTTGGAAATGAAACGGTTCAGCCGGATTTCACCGGTTTGTTTGGCTTCGTAACGGGGATAGCTGCCCGGTCCGGTTTTGTGGAATGATGTGCCTTTCCTTCCCGGTTTTTTCCCTTCCCGGTCGTTTTTTCGCCGGTCATACTGTCCGGAGCGGTCGTTGCTGCGCGGACGTTCGTATCGGTTTTCCTTTTCCTCGCTGTACCTCGCTGCGTTGCCGGTCCGGGGCCGATAACCGGAGGGACGTTCCTCGCGGTTGCGGAAGCGGTCGTCGCGGTTCTCGCGGTCGTCTTTGCGATAGGCCCGTTCGGTTTTTCTCGAATCCGAATACCGTTCTCCGTATCCCCTGTCGAACGATTTTTCCCGGAACGAATCGCTTTTTATCCGATTGTCCTGTGTGAAGTTGGGATTGAACGATTTGCGGCGTTCGCCGTTCCCCTGCGCAGGGCGATTCGCCGGATCGTTGCCGCGTACGGATCGGCCGATGCGCGGCCGTTTGTCCCGGACGAAGAAAGAGGCGGAATCGTCGTTGTAGTCCGAACGTCTCGCATCGTCGCGATTGGAGGCGTTCCCGAAACGGTCGTCGCGGCGTTCCCGCCCTTCGAACGTCCGTTTCCTCTGGTTTTTCGGATCGAATGTTTTCATGGATGCAATTTGACTGTTGTAGATGGAAGTTCCTGCAAGCCGTGTGCCGTCTTCGGCGAACGGCTCGGGAAACCGGGTCAAAGGTATGGCTAATTTTTTATAATTTACCCTATCTTTGTCTATTATTTAATCGCTTATGAAATACGATTTTGACAGGCTCGTACCCCGCGAAGGCACGAAGTGCGAGAAATTCGATCGCCGGCAGGAGATTTTCGGCCGGGCAGACGTG
>UROX01000250.1 GCA_900549685.1 uncultured Alistipes sp. | reverse complement strand
GGCGTTTGGGGGGAGGGCGTTATTTCTCCCGTTCTGCGAGGTATTCGTCGAGCGTGATCGGAGACGGGCGTTTGTGGATTTTCTGCCCGAGTTTTTCCCGGACAAGGTAGTAACTAGCCTGGAGCGTGCGGTTTATCTCGGTCAGTCCCCGGCGCGGCGGGAAGATTTTCATGGTCATCTCCCGGTTCCATTTGCGGGTGAAGAAACTGCTGTAATAGTCGTCCTCGGGATTTACGAGATATTCGATTGTCCCCTCCCATTCGATGCGGTTGAGCAACAGGTTGGGTTCGGATACGTAGAGCATCTTGAACGGCAGCGATTGGTAGGGCAGGTAGTTGAGAAAGACCTCGCCGTAGTTGTTGCGGTAGTTACCCGGCATCTTCTCCTTTTCGTAAAATACGAGTTTGTCTTCGATAAGCAGGATTACCCAGCGGTGCGACTCCTTGGGAAACATCAGTTCGCCGAGCATGCTCGGGGTCTCGACATACCCGCGTTTGCCGACCCGGACCATCTCTTCGATGAACCGGGCGGGATTGTCGGCATGTTCGAGGACCTGGTTGCAGATCACATAATCGAAAGTATCTTTTTCGAACGGGAGTTGTTCGCCGTCGGCCTCGATGAATTGCTGGTGAGGGTAAATCAGGACTTTCCCGCAGCGATGGGTGTCGTCGTGCGGAAACTTGTCGGCTATCACATCGGAACGAAACATCGGATCGTGTCCGGGACCGATTTCGAGTACCTTATCCCTGCGCTTGATGCGGAGATCCTGGCGTCCCAATGGATGACGGGTTATCATAGAGTGAGTTTGATGTGTGTCCCCGCAAATATAGGAAAAAACCTGCGTAAAAAATAAATCGGCTGAATATTTTCGGCCGATTTGTAAACGATTTTGTCCGAATTGTGGGCCTGCTCCCGGAATCGTCGTCTAATGTTCTCTGTTCTTGAGGTTTATGACGCGATTGCCCCCCCCCGGAAAATTGCCCGGAATGCTGCGTTGATTTGCCTGGTCGGAGCCGATTTCACAAATGAAGAAATGATCAGGGTGTTCGAAACCGAAAGCTTTCCTGTCGGACTGCTGTCTTTCCGGTTCTGTGGGTGAACACTTCCCTTAAAAACTTCGGACCGCAGCCCGGGTTCTCATTATTTCCGCCATCGTTTGAGGCCCGGAAAAAACTGCTGCATGCCTGCAACCGCTTCTTCACGGGTGTAGCTGCTGCCGTCCTCGTGCTTGAACTCTTCGTAGAACTGTGCGCAATGCTGGATCATCTCCTCCATCGTGCAATCCTGCGTGAAGGCTCCGTCCTTGTAGCAATAGACGCAGTAATCGGCACTTGCCGTTCCGTCGGCTTCCGTGCCGAAATCGGCTGCCGCCTGCAGCGGTATCCCGCAACACTGGCAAAAAATCATCTCATCCATCTTCATAGGCTTTTGTTTTGTATCCGCGGCGGACCGTTATTGCCGGGATCGGTTGTTTTTGTGCAGTCCGCCGAAAGGCGGCTCCGTTACAAAGATAACCAATTCCGGGACTCCGGAACTGTCCGGGACCTGAATTTGTTTTCGGCGGTACAAAAAACGACCTCCGGGAGGGGTATCCTGCCGAAGGCCGTTCTGTTCGGAAAATTCGAAATCAGTTGTAACTTTTAGGATTTTCGTCCTGCCATTCGTTCACGCCGTCGCGTATGCGGTTGCGAAAAGTCAGCGTATCCTTGACGACCGTATAGGTATTATCCCCGTTGGCGTACCGGTAGTGGAGGAATATTTTCCGGTTCTGGAGCAGCCTTGCCCGGTTGAAACTGCTGCCGAGGTCCTCGACGGGTTGTGCGGCGTCGGTCGTGGCGACCGTGACGTTGGCTCCGTCGAGCGTCAGCCGCAGCGACCCTTCCTGCGTCCCTTTGAAATTCGTCGTGAGGGCGTCGGGCGCTACGGTCGTGAGCGTGTAAACGCCGTGCGTACCTTCGTCGCTGGGAATCTTCGTGGGATATACCTCGGACGAAAGCACCGTGCCTGCGGCATCTACGACGGAGGTCGTGCCGCCGTGATAATAGTTGCCGAAGAGCATGTTTTCGTAGCGTACGGCGATTACTTCGAACGATTTGGAGAGCAGGATCGTGTCGGCGTCGGCGCTCGTGATGCGGAATCCGAAGGCGTAGTAGGGTTTGTTGCTTGCCTGCGCGTCGGCGAGGAATGCCGCCGAATCGGCCTTGACGGTGATTGTCCCCGTATGACGGCCTCGTGAAACGGTCATTTTTTCCTCCTGGCTCACCCGGAAATATTCGCGCGGCAGGGGTGTCAGTTCCCGGATTCCGCTGGACTTGATCGCTTCGGTGACGTAGCTTTGGCTGACGTTTCCCGATGTCGATGCGCCGCTCATCACCTCGAAGGCGGTGAACGGCTCGGAGGGTTGCCCCAGTTCGTCCAGGCCGTTGTAATGCGCGAGGTTTCCGGTCACCAGTTCATCGTCCAGCAGGTAATAGACCGAACGGTCGCGGTCGTTCGACAGGACCCCGGCCAGCACCGAACCGATCTGGAATTTCATGCCTTCCCCGACC
>UROX01000249.1 GCA_900549685.1 uncultured Alistipes sp. | reverse complement strand
CACGAACACCGGGACCACCAGCTTGATGAGCTCCATGATGACGAAAGCGCCCAGCACGTTGCCGAACAGTCGCATACCCGCCATCTGGCTATCCTGCCGTTCGTAACCGATATGTTCAAATAATTAAAACCGGAGGAGAAGACATGCAAGTAATTCTGATCAAAGACGTAGAAAAATTGGGCTACGCCAACGACATCGTGGATGTTCGCCCCGGTTATGCCAACAATTACCTCATCCCGCAGGGATACGCCAAAAGCGCGACGGCTTCGGCCCGCAAAATTCTGGCCGAAAACCTTCGTCAGCAGGCTCACAAAGAAGCCAAACTCGTTGCCGACGCCGAAGCGCTGGTAGCCAAAATGGCCGAAACCGAACTGACGATCACCGCCAAAGCGGAAGAAGGACGTATCTTTGGTTCGGTGACCGCAGCCGACCTGGCCGCAGCCCTTGACAAGAAGGGTATCGCCGTAGACCGCAAGAACATCACGCTCGACGCCGTGAAAACGATCGGCGCATACGAAGCGACCGTCAAGGTATACAAAGGCATCAGCGGAACCGTTAAGTTCCAGGTGGTAGCCGAAGAATAGTCATCACCCTTTACCTACCTGATAAAAGGCTGTCTGCGGAAATGCAGGCAGCCTTTATTTCATTTCCTCGCACGACTGTCCTCCATAGTCGCCTTACCGGACGAAACGAGCGATCTCCCGTTCCGCTACTCCGATGTCCCGACACCGAAATCGTCCTATCCCTTCCGTCCCGATAGCAACATCCGGATCGCTCCCACATGCCGCTCCAGCCTCTGCCATGATTCGTTGTCCCCGCGATTCGGTCGAAATCCCCGACCGACAGAGAAATTCTCTGTCTCAACCGACCCTCACGACAACAAAATTCGCTCCGACAGACCGAGAAACCGACATTTCTCTTTCGCAAGCCGTCGGCCCCAAAAACCGAGGTCGCGGATCGAGAGTTCATTGCCTTCCTCGAACGGTCTTCGCCGAAACAGGAAGCCGCGACACACGTTCGGCAACCCTATCCCCGGAGAGTTCCGGACAGCAGCGGTCCGCTCCCTTCACGACAGACTCCGACATCCGTTCGATACCAGAGTCCCCGTACGAGACTGTACCGTATCGGGCACACGACATTTCCCGACCGGTAAGGCCGAATATCTGCAAGGAGGGTCGGCATTCGGAGCCGAAAGCGTCCTCTCATTCCGCCCCTCCCGAAACTATTCATACCGGCGACCGTCGGCAGACCGATCCGACTGCGACAATCCGGCACGGAGGGGAGGCCTTTCGTCCCGGAATCGCCATACCGGAATACGATTGCAGTCGATAAGCGTCGCATGCCTCGTATCTATCCGTTTGGCGGGGCAGAAACGGCGATCTGCAAAACGCGACAGCCGGCCATCGAGATATAGCAGCATACTTCTTGCAGACCATTTTTTCTTAGCGAAGACACAGCACAATCTTCGGGATGCGTTTGCCCGGACAAGCACGGGAGAAAGAACAGCTAACACCGTTCCGTCCGTACACGAACGGCCGTCGCAATCCATCGCACGACAAAATGCGTCCATAGGAACATGCCTCGATCTTCCCCGAGACCATACACAGAACGCTTGCCCATGCTCCATATCGCAGGCTGTAAATAGCCATTCTTGCATCCTGATTCTCACAATAAATAAGCGAGTGCCGTGCTTCTGAACAGAAGTACGGCACTCGATCTATCGGCAGGAACACGTCCGGCCCGCCTTATCCGGCGAAAACGACACGCCTCAGTATCCGAACCGGAAGCCGATGGCCACATACATGTTGCAGTAATTGGTGAAATTGCTGCGGACCGAATCGTAATAGCGCACTCCGAGCCCCATATAAAGATTGCCGTTGCAAACCGAAGAGGCGCCGTAACGCAAGCCCAAATCGTAGCAGACATATTTCCATGCGCTATTATCCAGTGTATACCCGACTTCCGCTCCCAGTTCCAACTCGTCGGCAGAAGACGGACGCAACAAATTGCATCCCGCTCCGAGTCCGAGCGAGAAGACCGTTTCGTAATGTTTGGCTGTCTGCCATTTGAACAGGCCGATCGTTTCGGTAGCGACCAGCTTCAACGCAAAACGGTCGTTGAACCGATAACCGGGCATCACGGCGAATTCGCTGGCATTGAATCCGGACCGGTCGTTCAACGAACAAAAACTCGTCCGCGTCTCGATCTGTCCCACGAATCCGGCACCGTCCCGGCCGCCTTGTTGGGCATACACTCCGGCCGCGAAGCAAAGCCCCAGAAGAAGAAATACGATTTTTTTCACCATAACTTTGATTTGGGTTCAATTGAATCAATAATGATATATCCAGGCGCCGGACTCGCCGAATTTCAAACGACACCGTCGTCTCTTCTTCCGGCCGAGCGAAGCAAAGAATCTCGCGTCTTCGATGTTATGGTTTGCAATATACCATGATTCATCCAGAAAACCTATTCTATTCGGCCGAAAACAATTTAATTTTAACGACAAAACGAACTTCGAATATATTTTCTACTCTTCCGCCACGAAGCCCATCAAGC
>UROX01000248.1 GCA_900549685.1 uncultured Alistipes sp. | reverse complement strand
GGTACGAAGACGCAATACATCTGAGAAATGGTGTAGATCGACCCTTCGCTGCGGAAGCAATCCGTTTGGAAGGGAGAGGGATTTTAGTCGCAGAGTTCTATGGATAATATCATGAGCAGATTGTTTGAGGACATCCTACGAAAGACCGTCCTGCTCCTTTGGGGGGGCGGCTCTTCTTATGGCCGGATGCAGCGAGAGCGATCCTGCGACCGAGGGTCTCGGCGCCGCTCCCGACGGAGAGGTGGAATTCGTGTTCGATCTGTCCGCCGCGCGGGCCGCGATCGGCGAGGACGGAAGCGGGGAGTTCGAAGACGGCGACCGGATCGGTCTCTATGTATTCGGCTCGCCCTCGCAGCATTTCGTTCTTACACGTGAGAACGGCGCGTGGAGGCCGAAACTGAAAAAGAGCGACTTGGGCGACGGCAAAATTTCGGCCTACTATCCGGCCCGCGAGGACGTCCGTCCGGAGGAGAACCGGCACATCCATGCGGTCGCGCCCTACACTTCGGGCGACGGCTGGCTGCGCATCCATGCCGGAGGGAAGACGATAACGTACAAGGCTCCGAATCAGATCGGCGGTTCGAAATCGTTCGAAGCGGGCAAAACTACGACGCTCGACCTGCGCCTGACGGACGGGAATGTGGAGCCCGGTCCGGAGCCCGAACCCGACCCAGGAACCCCCGATCCGGCTTATGCCAATACGATTCATTGGGTTTATGGCGTCGACGGGTTGGACTATCCCCGCAATGGCGAGGATACGGTTCCTGAGGTAAGCCCCGTTCTCGATAAATTCCCTTCGGGCAAATGGTTCCGTGCCTCAGGACGGGAGTATTTCAACTGGCAGACGGGCTACGGATGGTACGACTGCGACAAGAACAATCCTGAAATGGGTTCGTCGCGTCCGGGTTATGAGGACTGGAACATGTGTTGGGCCGCATCCGCATCGAACCTGATACATTGGTGGATGTATCACAATCGTGAGTACATTAAAATGTACGATGAAAAGTACGGAGTGGATCCGTGGCCGAAATATCCTCGTCCGTCATATGTGTTTTCGGATAAGGAAGACAGCGAAGTGTTCGACTTTTTCCGCGAAACATGCCGCAATGTCGGAGGTTCGGCTCATTATGGCGTGAACTGGTTCATTGCGGGAACGTCGGGAGTGCCGGCTAACAGCCAGGGGGTGTATGACAACTTCGGGGGTTATTTCAGCAAGTTGTTCGATCACGATGTGGCTACGAATTACAAATCGTTGAGGAAAGACAATTTCAACAGAATCGTCAAAGATGCCTTTGAACATGACCGAGCTCTCGGATTCGATATCGGCGACCCCTACGGGGGAGCGCATGCCATGGTGATTTGGGGAGCGGAGTTCGACGATACGGGATATGTGTCTGCAATTTACTATGTGGACAACAACGACCATTTCGATTTTGAAATCATAGGAATCGAAGATCAGACGAGCCAACGTCACAGATTGATTCGCAGGGAGATTACATACCGAGACTCGGGTGTTTACATGGGGACGAGCCAGGTGGTTGTCAACGCGTTGAACGAAATCGACCTGGGACGAGATGTCTGGGAAAGGGAGTTCGGGAAATTGCTTGACAAAATATAAACAATCAAAAAACAAAATAGTATGAAAAGGAACATGTCGGGAATGGTAGTGCTATTGCTGTGTGCAGCCGTTGCCTGCGACAAGAATGAAAGCGGGGCAGGTGTCCCTGCAGGAAAGGAGGAAATCACCGTGGTGACCGCAATAGACGCACTGACGCGCGCGCCGCACCTGAACGAGGACGGTTCGGGTTATTTCCAGGACGGCGACAAGATCGCCCTGACGGTCACGGGCGGCGGCAAGGCCGTGCGGAAAGAGTACACGATCGGCGGGGCCGCGCTTTACTGGGAAGACCTAGGCCTGCCTTCGGGTACGACCGAAGCCTCCTTCGCCGGCTGCTATCCGGCACCCGAGTCGGCCGAAGGCTCCGAATTCACCTTCGACCTCTCGACCGCCGCGGACAAGGACCTGTTGCTGGCTCCGGCTATGAAGGTCTCCAAGAGCGCCGACACGAAGGTGAATCTGGCGTTCAAGCACGCTATGCACAAGCTGGCGATCAACTACGCTTCGGACGGCACCTATACGCAGGAGCAGCTCGAAGCGGTGAAGACCACCTGCACGGCGAAGTCCTCCTGCGAGGTGAACATGGCTGCCGCGACGGTAAGCAAGACCGCCGACAAGACGGCTGCATTCGAAGCCGCGGGCAAGGCCGTCCGTTTCCTTCTCGTGCCGCAGACCTCGGAAGAGGTGACGCTCAAAATCGAGATCGGAGGCAAGACCGTAGAGCACACGCTCGCCGGACTGAACGAGGTGTTGAAGAATGCGACGCAGGAGATTCCCGCCGCGCTCGACGGCGGCAAGTGCCTGACGCTGAACCTGACTTTCGGCAAGGATGGTATCGTCGTGGAAGGCTCCCAGATCGGCGGCTGGGAAGATCAGGGAACCGTCGACGGGGATATCTCCATGTAACGGACAGGAATCGGATAGACGAATTCAGACAGGCGGGGCCGGAAGTTAAATTCCGGCCCCGCTT
>UROX01000247.1 GCA_900549685.1 uncultured Alistipes sp. | reverse complement strand
AACTTCCGGCCATCCAACTCGAACAGCGCGTCAAACAGGAGATCGAAGACAATCCGGTTCTCGAAGAAGAACCCGCCGAAGAGGGAGAAGAACAGCCCAAGGAAATATCGGTCGAAGAATATTTCGCCGAAGACGACACCCCCCGGTATAAGTATTATGCCAACAACTATTCGAAAGACGACCAGAAAAAGCCCGTCTATCTGTCCGAAGGCATGTCGTTCCACGAATACCTGATCGAACAGCTCGGATTCAAACCCCTGTCGGACCGGGAGATGACGCTCGCCCGTTACTTGGTGGGCAGCATCGACGACGACGGTTACCTGCGCAGGAGCCTCACCTCGATCTCGGACGACATCGCCTTCAGCCTCGGTATCGAAACCTCCGAAGCCGAGCTGGAAAAAACGCTCAAAGTCATTCACGAACTCGAGCCTACGGGCGTCGGTGCCCGCGACCTGAGAGAATGTCTGTTGCTCCAGCTCGAAGCCATTCCCGATCACGACGACATACAGAAACTCTCGCACAGGATTCTGACGAACTATTTCGACGAATTCACGAAAAAGCATTACGAAAAACTGATGTCGCGGCTCGGCGTGAGCGAAGACGTGTTCCGCGAGGCGATCGGCGAAATCATCCGCCTCTCGCCCAAACCGGGCAATCTGTACAGCGACGGCAAGAACGATACGCAGCCTTATATCATCCCCGATTTCACGCTCAACTACCAGAACGGCATCTTCGACCTGAGCCTCAACTCGTCGAATGTCCCCGACATCAAGGTGAACCGCCGTTACGTGGAAATGATCCGGGAAATGGCCACTCAGCAGGGCAGGAACAGTCCCGCGAGCCGCGAGGCCATCCAGTTCGTCAAGAACAAGATCGACTCGGCCAAATGGTTCATCTCGGCCATCAAGCAACGGCACGACACGCTGATGCACACGATGCAGGCGATTCTGGACTACCAGCGCGAATATTTCGTCGAAGGCGACCAGTCGAAACTGCGGCCGATGATCCTCAAGGACATCGCCGACATGACCAAGCTCGACGTATCGACGATCTCGAGGGTCGTGAACAGCAAATACGTCCAGACCCAGTTCGGCATCATTCCGCTCAAGCAGCTTTTCTCCGAAGCCATGCAGACCGAAAGCGGCGAGGAGGTTTCGTCCTACGAAATCAAGAACCTGCTCTCGGACTGCATCGACAAGGAAGACAAGCGCAAGCCGCTGACCGACGAAACGCTCATGGACATTCTCAACGGCAAAGGCTACCGCATCGCGCGACGCACCGTAGCCAAATACCGCGAAATGCTCGGCATCCCGGTGGCCCGGCTGCGCAAGCAGCTCTGAGAGACGGCACCCGAAGCCTTTCGTCCGAGGAGCCGTCTCCGGACGAAAGACCCGGCCGACCTCTCCTGAAATACGAAAAAACGGAGTCCGAAACATTCCGGACTCCGTTTTTTCCGTTTACCGCGGCAACCGAAGAGCCCGCGGAAACGGCATGCCCTACCTCCGGACGGCCGCCTTGCCGACGGAGACGATGTCCCGACGTCCCGACGTCCCGGAGCGAACGAAGGAATCGACCTCCGAAAGGAAACGACTCAGGGCCCGCAACCGCAAAGAAAAAGACCGGATTTCGCGTTTCGAACGGAATCCGGCCATGCGATACCCTCGGCAAGGGAAGGCTATTTTACAAACTTCGGAACGATGTCGAGTTCGGACATTCCCCGGTACCATTCGTTTCGGAGATCGGGAATCGTTTTCATAAACGGAAGAATATCCTCTCCGTACGCCCTGCAAGAGTAAAAACAGAGCAACGAAGCCTTTTTCCCGTCCACGGTCACCTGACGATAATAGTGTACATCGGCTTCCACCAGATCGAGAACACCGTTCCTGCCGTCGCCGACGATAAAATCGAGGATATATTCACCGTCTTTTTCAGCTACGAGATAACGGCACACCGGATCCGTCCGCTTGCAGTTTTCAAGTTCCGCGATTTTCGCACGAACGGCCTCTGCCGGCGTTCGGTCCCAGAAGATCACGCCGACCGTAAACATTCGGGTGTACGAGTCGAACGACTCGCCCTCGGGAAGATATTCCTGAAGATAATAGATGTCCCGGGGATGCGCGCTCCACGCGAAATAAAACGTATCGTTGCAGAATTCGATAGGGTCCCCGGCATCGAAATATCTCTCCGGAACTTCGGCCAGCGCCGGGCGGATCCATGAGATGACGAACGCCGCCGAAAGTAAAAAACGTTTCACAGACATAATAAAAAAGTTCGATTCGATTGCGGTTGTATAAGTCCGATCACCGGACAAAAAGCACTGCCCCCGGGATTGCGGCTCCACGTCCCTGCCAAGACAGAAACCGGAGATTGCAGCCCCCGAAGCGCCCGATTGCAAAAATACGATTTCATATCGAAAAAATACCTTATCGACAACCGTTGGAAGAGGGGAAACACGCGCCTCCCCGACTCGCCTGCCGCGAAACAGACACACGCCGTCTGTCCGCGATCGCTCTCTTATCCGACGAACGGACCGATACCGCAACGGTTCATTTTCCGGCCCGGAAAGTTCGGAATGCCCGAGCCGCTCCGGAATTG
>UROX01000246.1 GCA_900549685.1 uncultured Alistipes sp. | reverse complement strand
AGGTAACCAGGTGGTATTCAGCTCGATAAACTACGGTACGGACACTTCTGCCGAAGGCCGCATGGTGATTGAAGAGTTACTGAAAGCCACAATCGAGGGACTGGGCACACGAGGTGAAGTGCCTGTTTTCCCCATTCAGATTTTCAAGGTGAAGGACGGGGTGTCTTACTCGGAAAAGGATTTTGAGAAGGCTATGAAAGCGGAAAACATAGAAGAGGCCGCTTAATAATCAAGGTATTCCGCCAAAAAGCTTATTCCTACTAAAAAAACCGTAGAAACACTTGTTTATCTAAAAATTTAGTACTAAATTTGTCGTAACGAAAAAAACGCCCAGCTATGAAAACACCCGCAATCGAACCGCTTACCGACGGCGAAGAACGCATCATGCAGATGCTCTGGTCGCTCGGCGAGGGAACGGTCAACGACATCCTCGCCGTCATCCCCGAACCCAAACCGAAGTACACCACGGTGGCCACCTTCATCAAGATTCTGGAAAATAAAGGCTACGTCGCCCACCGCAGCGAGGGAAAGAGCTATGTCTTCACACCGCTCGTCTCACGCGAAGAGGTCGCCGGCAGGCAGATGCAGTCGATGTTGCGCACCTATTTCGACGGATCGTTCGCGCAGATGGTCACCTTCTTCTCGAAACACGAGAACATCTCGATGAAGGAGATGGACGAGATCCTCTCCGTCATGCAACAGATCCGCAAAAAACGCTGACGCCATGAAAGAACTGCTGATCTACGCACTCGAAGTTCTCGTATGCAGCGCGGCATTGCTGCTAGCCTACTCGGTGCTGCTCGAACGCCGGACGGCGTTCCTCCACTGCCGGCTCTATCTGATCGGCGCGATGCTGCTGGCCGCCCTCATCCCTGCGCTCAGCATTCCCGTCTGGACAGGCGAAACACTCTATATGGCAGCCGATCCCGTCGCGGCCGCCGCACCAACCGCCGCACCGGCCGCCACCAATGCCGGTACTCCGTCGCTGCCTGTCGCCGTCACGCTGTTCCTGTACGCCCTCGGCGTGCTGCTCTCGTTCGGCGCGATGATCGCCCAGATCGTGCGAATCCGCCGTCTCCGGCACAGCGCACGGACGATCCGCCGCGCCGACTGCGACATCGTACTGACGCAGGCCGACATCTCCTCGTTCTCGTTCTTCCGCACGGTCTATCTGCACGATGCGATTCCCGAAAGCGACATGGCGGCCGTCGTCGCCCACGAACTGAGCCATATCCGCCACCGTCACTCCGCCGAGCGGATCGTCATGGAGTGCGTCAGGGCCCTGCTCTGGTGGAATCCTTTCGTCCGGATCGCCGCACGGCGTCTGGCCGAAGTCGAGGAGTACGAAGCCGACCGTGACGTACTGACGCAAGGGTACGATCCGTCCGAATACATCGCCACGATCTTCAAAACCCAGTTCGGTTATAGTCCGGACATAGCCAACGGGTTGCGGGATTCACTAACCAAAAAACGATTCCAGATGATGACCAAACACTCCGGCGACAGCCGCGCGCTGTTGCGTCTGGCGGGAATCCCGCCGCTGCTGCTTCTGCTTCTGGTGAGCTTCGCCTTCACTACCCGTGCCACCGAAATCCGGGTAACACCCGCCTCCGCCGTCGACACGATCCTGCTCGCGCAGGACGGAACGATTCTCCACGATCCCCAGAACGCCATCCAAACGATCGCCACCTCCACCGACCGAATCGGCGATACCGAACGAAAGCAGGTCCGCATAACAACCGGATCCGAAGGAAGCGTCTATGTCTCGATGACTTCAACCGCACCTGCTGATAAGGTCCGATCGCAGCAGCAGATACAAGTCGTATCGGCCCACGCCGTCCGTAAAAACGATCTGCCCCAAGAGCGCTACCGCAAAGCGAAAGGCGAAGCGGACGTCTATCTCGTCGCCGAAAAGATGCCGCTTTTCGAAGGCAAGGGAACGCTGCAAGATTTCCAGCATTGGGTCGACGCCCGTGCGGCCGAATACGACCGCAGCGGTAAAGTTATCCTCACGTTCGTCGTCGAAAAGAACGGCTCCGTCGCCGAGGTACAGGTTCTCGATACTCCCGATCCCGCTATGGGCGAAGCCGCCGCACGCATCGTCGCATCGTCACCGGCATGGAAGGCCGGCACGATCGACGGGGAACCGGTCCGCGTACGTTATACGCTGCCCGTCCGGTGCGGCAAGCAAGCCGCAGCGGACGAAACCGACGACAAGGGAAAACGATCCGGAAACGGAGTCGTCGTAAAAGTCCGCAATGTCGATTTCAAAGCCAGCGAAGCGCTAATCTTTATTGACGACAAGGAGGCCACGCAGACCGATATGGAGAAGATCGATCCCGACAAGATCGAAAGGATCTCGGTATACAGAGACTCCTCGGCCGTCGTCCGATACGGCGAACGGGGCAAAAACGGCGTCATCCTTATCAAAATGAAGCAATAATCTTTCCTTCGCCCAATGAAGCTGCCGGTCTACCCGATCGGCAGCTTTTATTTTATCCGCGGGAAACTCTCCTCCATCCGCTCCGGAACGACTCCTACATCCGGACAATCTTCCAAAGAGCCGCAATTCGCAAACCTGCTCCTTCGGAATGCCCC
>UROX01000245.1 GCA_900549685.1 uncultured Alistipes sp. | reverse complement strand
GGAATGATCAAGAATGGGGCTTCGAACGAGTCGTAAGAATCCGCCCGCGTTGAAAACATCCCGATCGTACCCCATATTAACCTAACAACGATTACAATCATGAAAAATAAAATATTGACCTGGTTGGCTCTGTCTGTAATTTTCTGTCTGTCGAGTTTCGAAACGAAGGCTCAGAGTGTATATATTCAGGATATCATTGAATATATCGATAAAAACGGACAAGAATTCGATGCTCTGATTGGCGTTCGAGGGATTCGCTATACAGAGAGCCTGAATCTCCCGAAAGTGACGGTACTCGAAGGCGATTACATCGTGATGAAGGCAACGAGTTGCACGTATGTAGGATCCGTAGAAGGGGGACATCTCTACAAGCTGCATCTTGAAATCGCTCCGGCCATGGACTTCGGGGAGAGACTGAGGAGTCATATTGAGTTTACCTTTGATTTAGAATATGACAGATGGTGTTCTGTGGACTTTTGGACGGTACAGCCCGGATTGAGCATAGGTGAGATCACTCCTTCCGAACAAGATATAGCCTACCGACAGTCTCCTCAAATCCTGACCTATTCATCGGATGACCGCCCATCTATTCAATCCGTCCAATGGCAGCAAAAGGACGTCTATACCAGTGACTGGATAAATATTTCCGGAGCAAACAGCTACACCTATTCTCCCAGACCGCTGTCCCAAACGACGGAATTTCGCGTTGTCGCGAGAAGCAAAGGCGCCGATATCGAGCATACGGAGCCTGCAATCGTTCGCGTGAGCCCCCAGTTGGTCGGCGGGACCGTATCGGGAGACCAGACGATCTTTCCCGACGGCATCCCGTTGCCCTTCACCAATTCAACAGCGGCTTTCGGGGGCAGTTCGGACATCACCTATCAGTGGCAAGCTAAAACCGAGCAGGGGAATTGGACGGATGTTCCGAATGCGAAGGGGTTGAGTTATGATCCGCCGGCATTGACGACTACGACCAAATTCCGTCGCAAGGCCGTCTCCGGCGAGGAAGCCGCATACTCGAACGTGGTTACCGTATCGGTCAGAGAGCCGATCGCGGAGTACCTTTCGTTCCGACCGATCGCAGGCGTCGTCTCCGAGGAGGATCGGGATATGCGTACCGCGGGGTTAAAAACATACGAAAAGATCGGAATATTGGGGGCCGATACAGACGTCGGGAAATTCATCGAGCGGGCTTTCTATTACGATTATCGGGGGCGAATCATCCAAATCGTAGAGACGAATCATCTGGGAGGTCTCAGCTATTACAGTACCGAATATGATTTTGTCGGAAATATTTTGAAAAGCCATGAACTGCATACATCGGACATGCAATCGGCTTCGCCGGCCAACACTGCCGATCGCAGCGGCAGCCATCGGAAACTCACAGAGTTCACCTACGACCACCGGGGGCGGTTATTGACCGAAAAAACAACCCTCGACGACAACGAGCCGGTAACTGTATCCTATGCATACGACCCGTTGGGAGAACTCCGCAGCAAGAGGATGGGAGCCGATCTGCTCGTCGAGACCTACGAATACAATTTGCAAGGATGGCGCACGAACCATACCGTCAGCGCCGGAGCCGACACACTGTTCGAAACGAAGTTGCACTATTACGAACCGCGATTCGAAGGTACGACGCCGACCTATACCGGCAATATCTCCGAATGGGAGTGGCAGCACGGCACCGATGCCGAAACAAACGCATACGCTTTTGCCTATGATCGGGCGGCCCGGCTGGTCGAGACGAAGCAATATATCGACGGAGTAACCTCCGACGGCTTCGTCGAAAAGGGAATAACCTACGATTCCAACGGCAATATCCAGACGCTGAGCCGTACTGCCGCCGGTTCCGAGACGGAAAATTACCGGTATACCTATGCGGGCAATCGCATGACGCAACTGCATGACAGTACGACGGGCGCAAGCCATTCGTTTGCCTACGATGCCAACGGAAACATGATTCGTGACGGTGCGAACAATCTCGACATGACCTACAACAGTTCGAACCTGCTAAAAAATGTCGAACAGGACGGTGCGATTCTGGCAAAATATTCGTATCTTGCAGATGGACGGAAACTCACGGCGACGGAGTCCGCCGGCAACGGGTTGTGTTATCTGGGTTCTTTGGTATATCGCACGCAAAACGGAACGTTCGACCTGGAAAGCGCCTCTTTCGGCGGAGGACGGCTCGTGTCCACGTCAGACGGAATGGAAACGCGCTATTTCCTGACGGATCATCTGGGCAGCGTGCGGCAGGTTGTCGCCGCCGACGGTTCGGTGATCGAACAGAACGATTACTATCCCTTCGGCAAGGAGTGGGCACAACCCGACATGCCGACATCGGATAATCGTTACATCTTCTGCGGTAAGGAAAAACGACATCTGCGATTCCAACAGATTGATTATACCGATTTCGGAGCACGGTTTTATGATGCCGAAGGGGGCCATTTCCTGCAACAAGACCCATTGCTTGAGAAATATTTCCGTATAGGACAATACAACTTTGCGCGGGAAATCTGACAAGTAGAATTGATCCGGACGGAAAAGATTGGGTGAGAGGCATTGATGGTAATAATTATTTATGGATGGGAACTCATAAGGGAATGCTTTTTCGATTTCATATCGAACGACAAACAAATCGTTT
>UROX01000244.1 GCA_900549685.1 uncultured Alistipes sp. | reverse complement strand
TGCCTTAGATACTCCCGCTCGGCAATGTTCAAATAAATTTGACATTGCCCTCGCTTATTCGTATCTTTGAAAGCTATAATTGAGAATGTATATGATGAAAAAGATTCTGTTGCTGGCAGGTATCGTGTCGCTGGCGGCATGTACGAACGATCCGGAGGAGACTTTTTCGCAGGGCGGCGGCTCGTCCGCGGGCGTGAAGGTCATCTACGACGCCGAAGGCGCCGTCGAGGGACAGCTGATCGTCAAGTTCCGTCCGTCGGCCGCCGATTCGCTGGCCGCCGCGCTGGCTTCGGCTTCGGCGACCCGTGCGGGATTCGCCACGGCCGACGAACTGCTCGCGGCCGTGGGGGTCGACGGCCTCCGGCCGCTGTTCGGCTCCGATCCCCGCTTCGAGGAGCGCCACCGCGCTTTCGGTCTGCACCAATGGTACGTGGTTACCTTCGACGAGTCGCTTCCCCTGCGTGAAATGGTCGGCGAATTGAGCCACGACGGCCGGATCGAGGTGCTCGAATATGCGCGTTGCCCGCGGTTGAAAAACCGTTTTCCGGCCCGGCCGCTGCGGAGCGCCGCGGCGGCTGCGACCCGTGCGTCGATGCCGATGAACGATCCGCTCCTGCCGGCGCAGTGGCATTACGACAATACGGGTTATCAGGTGCTTGTCACTCAGGCGGGCGCCGACGTCAACCTGTTCGACGCGTGGAAGAAAAATCAGGGCAGCAGCGACATCGTCGTGGCGGTGATCGACCAGGCCGTCCAGTATACGCACCCCGATCTGCAAGCCAATATCTGGGTCAATCCCAACCCGGAGGATGATGATCTGCACGGATACAACTTCGTCAACAACACGGCGGAGCTCGACTGGTCGTATGCGGACAGGGAGGAGTATCAGGGGCAGATCTACTACTCCAACGCCGACCATGGAACGCATGTGGCCGGTACGATCGCGGCGGTCAACGACAACGATCGGGGCGTTTGCGGCATCGCCGGGGGCCGTAACGGCGCAGGCGGCGTGAAGATCATGTCGTGTCAGATCTTTGGCGATCCCGACAAGAGAAGCTATCCCACCGAGGACGCGTTCCGCTATGCGGCCGACAACGGTGCGCTGATCTGTCAGTGCAGCTATGGATATTCTTATTCGACGGGCAGCAGGGATGAGATGGAGGCCATGCGGCAGTGGTTCATGAATTCTTCCGAGAAGGCGGCGATCGACTACTTTATCGCCAACGCCGGCAAGAACGATCCCGATTCGCCGATCGAAGGAGGAGTAGTGATTTTTGCCGCCGGTAACGACGGCGATCTGTTCGGGGACGTCTCCGAATATCCGGCCAGTTACGAGGCTGTCGTCTCGGTGGCGGCCATGGGATCGGATTTTCTGCCGGCCTATTATACCTGTTATAACGACGAGGTCGACATTACGGCGCCGGGCGGCGATCTCTACAATTCGAGTTTGGGAACGGATAACGGCGGCGTGCTCAGCACTATCCTGAGCGATCCGTCGGTGACCTATTACGACGACGAGCGCCGGCAGGGGTTGACCGATAGCAATGTCTACGGCTATATGCAGGGTACGTCGATGGCTTGTCCCCATGTGTCGGGCGTTGCGGCGCTGGGACTCTCCTATCTTTCGCAGCTGGGCTACCGCATGACGGCCGACGCATACAAGAAGCTGTTGCTCGAAAGCGTCCATCCGATCGATCCTTACTTGACGGGCACCAAGCGTTATGATGGGCCGACGCTTTTGCTCGACGAATACAAAGGGAAAATGGGGGCGGGTTACCTCGACGCCAACCTGCTGTTGGAGAATATCAAGGTCGCGTTCGGCGAAAAGACGCCGCCTCGGGTCACGGCGCGGATCGCCAACCGGTTGTTGAAGACCGATACGCCGACGAGCAGCGTCGCGCTGGCCGATTACTTTACCGACGATGCGGTTTCGCAATACGATGCCGTGGCCAACGACGAGTCGGTCGTGCGGGTGAATGTCAGCGACGGCGTTCTGCGGATGCTGCCCAAGAAGGTAGGGCAGGCCAGGGTAACCGTTTCGGCCAGGGGATTCGAGGGCACGGTCGTGTCGCAGAGTTTCTATGTGACCGTCCGCTCGCAGAGCAATTCCGCCGACGGCTGGTTGTAGCCGTTTCCGGGTTCCGTGCGACGGGTCTTCCGCGGAGGGAGGCCCGTCGCTTATATATATAAAAGGTATGATTCCCCTGTCGAAGAAAAATAGGCCGATTTCGAGAAAAAAACCGCGAAATATTTGCAGATTCCGAAATTGTCGCTACCTTTGCACCCGCAATCAGAAAATCGACGTTCTTATCGAAGTCTCAGGTTTACAGCCGTAAACCCGCGGCAGGCGGAAACGGAGGTTCGAAGTTGCAAAAGTTCTTGGAAAATTATTTGGTGGATTCGAAAAAAGGTTTTACCTTTGCGCCACTTTCCGCCCCGAAAACAGGCGGAGAGGTTTTGAAAAAGCTTCGAAAAAAGTTCTTCAAAAATTTGGCGGATTCGAAAAAAGGTTTTACCTTTGCACCACTTTCCGCTCCGAAAATAAGCGGAAAGGTTTCCGAAAAATGGTTCTTTGAATTACTGGTAAACTTGAGAAAAAGTGTAGTATTTATCTGTCAATTTCCTTTTAGGAAATAAGAAACAGTCAGGACTCTAACAAAACATTAAATTATACAATGGAGAGTTTGATCCTGGCTCAGGATGAACGCTAGCGGCAGGCTTAA
>UROX01000243.1 GCA_900549685.1 uncultured Alistipes sp. | reverse complement strand
GAAGCGGCCGTCGGGGAAACGGCCGCCCGCATCGAGAAGGACTACGCCGACAAAGAACGGCCGCTGTTCGTCGGGGTGCTCAACGGCTCGTTCATGTACATGGCCGAACTGATGAAGCACATCGCGATGCCGTGCGAAATATCGTTCGTCCGGATATCGTCCTACGAAGGAACCTCCTCGACAGGACAGGTCCGCGAACTGCTGGGGCTTTCGGACGACATCGCCGGACGACACGTGATCGTCGTGGAAGACATCGTCGAGACGGGTACCAGCATCGAGCATCTCAAAGCCATGTTGCAGCAGCGCGGAGCGGCGAGCGTGGCCGTATCGGCCCTGCTGTTCAAACCCGACTGCCTGAAGACGGGTACGCCGCCCGAATACAGCGCCATCGCGATCCCCGACCGGTTCATCGTAGGATTCGGACTGGATTACAATCAGTTGGGAAGGAATCTGAAAGACATTTACGAAATCGTCCATGAATAACGATCCGTTCGAAGGCGGCCGCAAACTGCCGCTCGTAGAAGATTTCTACACGATACAAGGCGAGGGATTCCACACTGGGAAACCGGCCTATTTCATCCGTCTGGGCGGCTGCGACGTAGGCTGCCGCTGGTGCGACGCCAAAGTCACATGGAACCCGAAGGCGTATCCTCCGACAGACGTGGACCGAATCGTCGAACGGGCCTGTTCGTTTCCGGCACAGGCTATCGTCATCACCGGAGGCGAACCTTCGCTCTATCCGCTCGACTACCTGACCGGAGCGCTCAAAGAGCGGGGACTGGAGATTTTCCTCGAAACTTCCGGCGCCCATCCTCTCAGCGGACGATTCGACTGGATATGCCTGTCGCCCAAGAAACAGCAGCCTCCCCGCGACGAGATTTACGCCCGGGCCAGCGAGCTCAAAGTCATCGTCGAAACCGAAGACGATTTCGAATGGGCCGAACGCAACGCCGCACGAGTCGGCGAGGCATGCCGTCTGTACCTGCAACCCGAGTGGAGCCGCTTCGACGCCATCATCGGCCCGACGGTCGAATACGTCAAAGCGCATCCGAAGTGGAACATTTCGGTCCAGACGCACAAGTACATGCGCATTCCGTAGCCGTTTCCCACCGGAAGCCGTTCACCTGCAAACATATCCGGAACCGACTACCGGCCGCAGCCTGCCGGATATGTCCGCTGTCGTCCGGACCGTCCGGTACGATACAGTTTTGTCCAGACCCGACTGCTCCGTCTCCGAACGAACAGTCGATGCGCTCCCGGAACTATGATACAGGGACTCGTCCGTGTCAATGTCCGACTTGTTTTTGCTGTTCCGCATTGTAACGGTCGCCGACCACCGGAATGGCGGCGACGGCGGCTTCCAGCTCCTGCCACTCCCTCGGAGAAATGTCGAAAGCGAGCGTATGCAGGTTCTCTTCCAGATGCGACTGTTTCGTCGTGCCGGGAATGGGAACGATCCACGGGGCTTTCTGCAACAGCCAGCCGAGAGCGACCTGCGCCGAAGTCATGCCCCGTTCGCGACCGAAACGTTGCAAAGCCGCAACGATACGCGTGTTGGCCCGGATGGCGTCGGGCTGAAAGCGCGGCAGCGTATGGCGGTTGTCGTTCGCCGTATCGAACACAGTATATTCGTTGATGCAGCCGCCCAGGAAACCTCGGTTGATCGGGCTGTAAGGCACGAAACCGATGCCCAGTTCGCGGCAAACCTCCAGAACACCGTTCGTCTCCACATCGCGGTGCATCAGGTGGTACTCGCTTTGTACAGCGGTAAGCGGACAGACGGCGTGCGCCTTGCGGATCGTTTCGGCACTTACTTCGCATAGGCCCCAACGCTGCACCTTGCCCTCCCCGATAAGTTCACTTATCGTTCCGGCGACCTCTTCGATCGGAGTGTTCGGGTCGTACCGATGCTGATAGAAGAGCGGTATCGAATCGATGCGCAAACGCTTCAACGAATCTTCGCAGTACCGACGCACTGTGGCACGGCTGCTGTCCTGCCGCCCCGTCCCTCTGCCATCGACGACCTCGTGACCGAACTTGGTGGTTATGTTCACACGTCCCTTGTAAGGTGCGAGAGCTTCACCCGCCAACAGCTCATTACGCAACGGGCCGTAGATGATGGCCGTATCGAAGAGTGTCACGCCCCGTTCGACCGCTTCGCGGAGGATTCGGATGCACTCTTTCCTGTCGGGCGTCTGCGAGCGATTGTAATTCAAGCCCATCGTACCGAATCCGAGGGCCGACACCTCCATCGCCGCCCGGCCCGTTCCCAGCGTACGGCACGGCATTCCGCCTTTCTTCGCCAGTGCTGTATCATCTTCGGCAGGAACGGCTGCTGCTTTAACCGCAGGCAGGACGGTCAATGCCGCGCCTACGGCAGCCGCTGTCTTTAGGAAATCGCGGCGGCTCATTTTTGGTCTGTCTTTCATCTCCGTGTTCATTTTTCATCGACTTCTATTTTTCTGACGATCCGCGCCGGATTGCCCGCTACGACAGTCATGGCCGGAACGTCTTTCGTCACAACACTGCCTGCGCCTACAATAGCTCCGTAGCCGATTTTCACACCCGGCAGTATCGTAGAGCCGATACCGATCCAGACTTTGTCCTCGATGACGATCGGACGTCCGTAGGTAGCGCTGCGGTTCTCCGGATTCGGATCGTGGTTGATGGTAATCAGATTGACTTTCGGACCGATGAACACGTCGTTGCCGACAGTGATTCCGCCTCGTCCGAAAAAGGTGCA
>UROX01000242.1 GCA_900549685.1 uncultured Alistipes sp. | reverse complement strand
GACCCACGCGAAATCGTCTACGTACATGACATTGCTCGAACAGCCATTCATATAATCGCCGTATGCACTTGTGGCACACGAAATAATCAATTTGTAGGCTTTGCTCGGTTTGGTTACCTTGTCATAATAATTGATCTTCAGTTCGGTTTCGATCATACTGTCACCTTCGGTATTGCCTTCGATGAACAGCGAGCCGTAGCCGATGATCTTCCCTTCGCCGGGATCTATCGTCGTTTCGGGATCCCAGATGCCTGTGGGCGCATTCGTTCCGGAAGTCACCTCATGTTGCTGGTCCCAGTCGATGATACAGACGAAAATCCGGGCTTTGTCCTGTTCTCCTGTTTTCAATGGACCGCCGTGTGTATTCTGGTCGACTTTCCCGATCTGTGCATGATATTTTAGTTTCAGGGCCGTAGGACGCGCCGTATAGGTGTAATTTTGTCCGAAACGAACGAATCCTGTCGTCGAAGGTTTCTCGAAAGTTGCTGAGAAGAGGTTTCCGGCGGCTAAATATTTCCATATGAGAATTCCGGCCAGCGTAGCTTCCAACTTGGCACAGGAACTTCCGCCCATACCCTTAAAGGTGGAACGACTGCACAGTGTTTTTGCAAAACTGTTGTTGCCGCTGCCCCAGAAAGACGTTGTCGCACTATCGTTTTCTGTGTAGCATGGCAGGGAACTGCTTTCCATATCACCGTTCGGAATTATGTCGCCTCCGTTGTTTTCGGGAGCGAATTTCCCGGTTTCCAGGAGGCTGCCGTCGACCAAAAGTTCGTATTCATAGCTCTTTTGCGCGAAAATGCCGGCGTTGGAATCGGGAATGTATATCGTGAGTCCGCTCGGGTTCGTCTCCTGGCTCCAGACATTGTCCGCCGTGATGTCGGCTTTCCACGTCCCGTTGGCGGCGTCGACGGCCTCGGCCGTCAGCTCGTGCCATGCGGACGCGCCTTCCGCCCGGTATTTCACAACGACCGACTGGGCTTGCGGGTCGATGGCATAGATCGACAGCGTACCCGTGTTGGCCCACAGGTCGCTTGCCGAGCACTCCACCCGGCTGCACCTGAAGGTCAGGGGCCGGGTTTCCGTGTTACCCGCCAGGTCGACGACCGTGACGTTAAACGTGTGGTCGCCGTAAATCAGGCTGCCCAGACCGTCTTTCAGCAGCGGAATCATCGGAACGAGCCGCGTAATGTCGAACAGCGTGGATTTCTTATACTGGATCTGGGTCGTGCAGTTCAGGCCCAGGTCGGAATAGTTGATTCCGATGGGCAGCTGTGTTTCGTTGAAGAGGTCGAGCCGTTCGATTCCCAGAGCATTCAAGGCCGGGGAGACGACGTCTACGTACAGTTGTGCGATGCCTGCCGGGGCGTTGATTGTGATTGCCGCGGGATAATCCAGCACGATGTCGCCGTTTTCGTCGATGATCTCGTGCGGAATGTCCATGTCCTGTCCGGGCCAGTCGAGGTACGGCTTTTCGATCTGCACGAACGCAGGGGAGCTGGTTTTTTTCAGGCGATAAAGTTCGCCGGCCTTGAATGCGGGAAGGCCCGAGAGATCGATGCTCCCGATTTGGCCGTTTCCTGTGATGATGTCCAGTTTCAGGGTCTCGTATTGGGCCTCCGGCAGGTTGAAATAGGCGTGCAGGTCGGCCATTGTCGGGGCCGTGCCTTCGTCGAAAGTCATGGCGATCACATTCGAGCTTGCCGGGATGCCGTTCAGGACGGTTGCGTTGATGCTGCCCGTGCCGTCGGTCACGCCGATGAATCCGGACGAGGAGACGGGGTGGTTTTCGTCCGCCGTCAGCAGCAGGGCTTTCACCGGATCGCTGCCGCCCGAGATTTCGAATTTCAGGATCGAAGTCAGCCGTTTGAGCGTGAAGACCAGTTCGTCGGATGCCGGGTCGGCGGTCCGTGGCTCCGTGGTGATCAGCGGATCGTAACGGTGGTTAAAGTTGTTGCCGTTCTGCGTGCGCAGATTCCCGAACGGAATTGTGAAGACGCTGCCGTCATAGGAGTTCTCGACGTGGGGCGAGAAGGCGTGGAAAACCTGCGTTCCCGGAGTGATGTCGGTCGCGAATTTTTTGGTTGCGCTGTTGTAAGTCGCCTTGGCGGCAGTGCTTCCGTAGAGCAGGGTCATCTCGTTCCCGTCGTCCCAGCGGGATACAAACGAGCCGTCGCCGATGTGGATGCTGGTGCGCGTTTCGGCTGCGGGCGTTGGGTTGATGCCGGTCCCCGGGTTTTTAGCGGTGAATTCGATGCGGATTTTGTCGCCCGTTGCCGGGCCGTTGGGATTCTGTTCCTCGATGCCGTTGGAACAAGCGGCTACCGTTGTCATGGCAGCGATAACCGATAATGTGCGGAAAGTGTCTTTCATGGTCCTTCCGCTTTAATAGTTGTCGTAGGAGTCGTCGTAGGACGTAAGTTCGGTTACGCCTCCGCCTCCGTTTTCGGGATCGTCGCTTGCGGCAAACCCCTTTTCTACATGTACGTCGATTCGTTCAATCAGGGGTACGACATAGCGAATTCCCCCCCCCTCTTCGTGATTGGTGCTTGCTTTTTTCATGGTCAAAATTTGTTGATTGAGTTGAAAGCAAATATAAGTAAGGCAGGGACCGACTGAAAATAAATTCAACGAAACGGCTGATTTTTTTAATGAACAGGTCGATTTTAAAAATGGGGTCAAAGCTGAAATGGTGTAAAAAACGTATTTGAGAGTGTGACAGCGAACGAGGGCCGTCCGGCGTTCCGGACGG
>UROX01000241.1 GCA_900549685.1 uncultured Alistipes sp. | reverse complement strand
AGAGGCGGGGAAGAGCTTTTTCAAAGCTCTTCCCCGCCTCTTGCGATGATCGGTCGTGTGTCCTTGTCCGGAAGTGATTTTTTGTTCTATCGTTGCGGCTCGCGGCTCCTCCCGGACCCTCTGCCGGGGCGGGACAGCGATCCGGAACGTTTCGGATATTTGCAGTCGTCGCCGGGGTATTGGAAATTTTCAGTTGTCGTATCCGTCCCGTTTTCCCGGGCGTTTTGTCAGACGGGGCCGGTCGGAATCGAAAAGTGCGGCGCATCGAGAGCCTCGAAACGATATCGTTGTGTGTACGGTCGTCGTTTTCGGGTAAGCTGCGGCCGGGACGGGCCGCCTCGTCTTGGCCGAAAACCGCGAGGCCGGATCGAAATGTTCTCGATCCGGCCTCCCCTGCCCGTCCGAAAAGGACGGTTATTCCAGCGGCGTAAGGTTCACGTTGCGGAACCGGATGGGGCCGCCTTCGCTTTGCAGGCCGATGTGACCTTCCCGGTTCGAGATGCCGGTGATCCGGTTCTGGAGTTCTCCGTTGATATACACCGTCACCGTATCGCCCGAGCAGACGATCTCGGCTGTGTTCCACTCGCCCTGCGGTTTTTCGTTCGAAGGGTTCATCTTGGCGACGATCATCTGCGTCGAGTCGCTGCGGTATTCTTCGCTGTCCGCTCCGCCGGAATTGATGAGGTCGCCGGCCCGGCCGTTCCACAGCTGGCATTCGTAGCAGCTCGGCCAGATGCCGTCCTTCTGGAGATGGACGAAGATGCCGCTGTTGGTCGCGCTGTCGGGCCAGCACCATTCGACCGAGAGCCGGTAATTGTCATAAGGGGTCTCGGTGCGGACGTATCCGAAGGTACCCGAGAGTGCGATTTCTCCGTCGCGGACGACGAATTCTTCCGCAGCGTTTTTCGTCGAGTCCTCGATATAGAGCTGCCAGCCCGTGAAATCCTCTCCGTTGAAGAGCGCGACGGTGTCGCTTTGTTTCTGTTCTGTGCCGCAGGCCGACAGCACGGCTGCCGCTGCGAGAAGAATCGCGATGTTCTTTTTCATGGTATCGTAATGTTTTGATCGGTTATCGTTGCGGATCGCTCCACCGGAACGATGCCTTGCAGACCGGCGTGTCGTTTTCGGCGAGCCGGATTTCGAAGAGGTCGGCTTCGGGAGTCTCCTCGCCGAAGATCGCCACCTGCTGCCCGTACCGGGTTTCGTGGATGAAGTTGATGTCGAGCCGTTTCATTTTCCTGTCGGTCAGTTTCTCCAGCGGCAGCGTGTCGATCATCCACTGGATGTATTTCATGCTGTTGGTGTGCTGGTTGAAGTCGATATCGCTGTACCGTATACGGTGCGAGTCCCGGAGCGAGCCGCCGATACGGGCGATGCGGGCCGCGCGGTCGATGGGACAGGCGACCGGGATCAACGCTTCCGAGTAGCGGATGTTGTCGCGCAGGTCGAGCGGCAGCCGCGTCCGCATGTCGATCATGGCCCAGTTGGTCGTTGCGGCGGCGATCCGCCGGCCCTGCGCATCCTCGACGATGAAGTTACGGGTCGTCATCAGCCGGTTGATTTCGCTCACCCACGTGGAGATCGTGTAGGACTCGTATTCGTCGGGAAGGCGTTCCACCTCGATGGCCATCCTCGAGAGCACCCACGTCGTGTTGTCGTTTTGCATCTGCCGGATGCCGAATCCGATCCGGTCGGCGTCCTCTCCGGCCGAGTGCAGAATGTAGTCGCCCAGGGCGATGATCGTCGCTTTTTTGGTCAGGTCCACCTCGCGCGGCTGGACGCGATAGTCGTATCGGGGAAAGGCTTGATTTTCCATAGAGTGCATCGGTTTTATAAGGTCAGATCAAGAGCATGGCGGTGGAGAGTACGGTGAGCGTGACGATCATTTTCCGATAGCCGTGCTCGGGCATCCGTTTGACCAGAGCGACTCCGGCGACAGCTCCCAGCGCCAGCAGCGGCAACAGCATGACATCGAGCATCAGCGAGGCCGGAGTGATGTTGTCCCAGACGAAAACCTGCAACGGTATTTTGAGGAAATTGACGATCAGGAAGAACCATGCGCTCGTCCCGACGAACGCATATTTGGGCAGCCGGACCGACAGCAGGTAGACCGACATGACGGGTCCCGCTGCGTTGCCGATCATCGTGGTGAATCCGCCCAGCAGGCCGAACGCGGGTCCGTACCACCATTTGCGGATCCAGCTGTCTTCGTCCGAACGGCCGGCACGCAGAAACATGACGGCGATTCCGGACAGAATGCACACGGCCATCAACCGTTTGAAATGCGCCTCGGGAATGAACCTGTCTACCGCCAGCGCGACGAAAAATCCCGCCACGGCCGCCGGCAACAGTCTGAAAATGTATTTCCATTCGGCATCGCGCCGATAGTAGATCACGGCCATCACGTCGGCCATGCACAGCAGGGGCAGAATGATACCCGTCGAGGGCTTGCCTCCGAAGATCAGGGCGAGCAGCGGAATCGACAGCGTGGTGATGCCCTGCACGCCCGTTTTCGACATGCCGATGATGAAGGCGCAGAAACCGGCGACGATCCATTGGAAAGGCGTTTGAATGATCGGTGAGAGATCGAACATCGTGAAAAATTTATCGGCGAAGTTAAAAAAATAAATCGTTGCGGATGACGGGTTTCGCATATTTTTGCAAAGACGGAAATAATATCCCCCTCCGTCCTGTCGTTATTCATTCGGCCGGATCGGAGAAAGGTCCGGAAAACCGTAACCCTTTAATGAAAACGCGATGAAAAAGAAAATTTTGTTTGTGCTTTCCAT
>UROX01000240.1 GCA_900549685.1 uncultured Alistipes sp. | reverse complement strand
GAATGCCACGGAGCCGATGTTTACGTTTACAGTCTCTTTCATGGTCGTAAAAGTATTGTCGCGGTTTGATGTTTTGCAGGTTTTACTATTATTACAATGCAAATATAATACGAATTTTAGTATTATGCAATGCAAAGTACTAAATTTTTTCAATTTTTTTCACACCTATATATAGACCGGGGATTGTTTCCGTGAAAAAATTCCGATATTTGGACTTGCATTGTTGCGTTTTGCCCTTCAATTTCGTCTTACAGATACAATGAAGGAATCCGAATTCACCTCGCTTGTCCTGCCGCTCCGCGACCGCATGTTCCGCTACGCCCAGAGCCTGCTGCTCTCGACGGCCGAGGCGGAAGATGCCGTGCACGACCTGCTGGAGCGGCTGTGGCGGGAGCGCGGCCGGCTGGAGGAGTGCCGCCGGGTCGATTCCTTCGTGATGACCGCCGTGCGCAACCGTTGTTACGACCTGCTGCGCCGCCACCGGGCCGACAGTCGCCGGGACGATGCGGTGGCGGGGTGGACGGAGTGTTCGGCGGCTGCCGAGGCCGACCGCTGGGAGATGCGCGAACTGGTGCGGCGGGCCCTGGGCTGCCTCCCCGAACGCCAGCGGGAGGTGCTCCACCTGAAGGACATCGAGGGCTACTCCACCCGCGAGATTGCCGGAATGGTCGCCTGCGACGAGGCGCAGGTGCGCGTGATCCTCTCCCGCGCCCGCAACGGATTGCGAGAGGTACTGAAAAAAATGACGGACGATGAACGAACGACAAGAACGGATTGAACGGCTCGCGGAGCGCTGGTTCGCAGCGCAGGCGACCGATGCGGAGGAGCGCGAACTGCGCGACTGGTTCCGGCAGGCGGCCGGCGTGCCGGACTCCCTGCGCGAGGCGCAGATACTGTTCGGCGGACTGGATGCGCTGGCCGGGGAACGCTCCCGGGAGCGGTGGAAACCCCGCCGTGCCGGGCGCATATTGCCGCTCTGGGGCATTGCCGCGGCCGTGGCCGTGGTGATAGGGCTCTTTGTCTGTGCGGACCTGCTGCGCAAGCCCTATTGTTACATCGACGGCGTGGCGGTCTATGACAAGGAGGTGGCTCTGCAAACGACCGTCTACCTCGAATCGTTCTCGGCTTTCGAGGAGTCGGGACGGATGGTGGACGAACTGATCCGAAACAATTAAAAAAACGATATGCCATGAACAGACACTTTATTTTTGCGGGTATTTTCATGCTGCTGGGGCTGTGCGCCGCAGCGCAGCCGGCGGATTCGACGGCCGTGGATTCCCTCCGGCGGATCGGGGATGTCGATACGGGGCCGGTCACCATGCGCCGGGCCGCCGACGGGGATAACATGGTGCTCGAGGTGGCGGGCTTCGGCATTACGATCGGCCCTTCCACCATTCAGGGAGCTTCGAATCGGGACACGAAGAGCCGTCCGCGGGTCTGCGGGCTGTTTTTCGACGGGATCGAAATGGGCTTCAATTTCCTGACCGGGCCCGACTATGCGGGTTATCCGGCAGGAACGGGGGATTTTCTCGACGTGCGGGGCGGCAATTCGTTTCATTTCGGCGTGACGCCCGTCGGGATGTCGGTGCGCCTGGACAAACGGGGGAAATTCGAATTTTCGACCGGCCTGCGCTACACGGTCGACAACTACCGGCTGTCCGACAACTCGATTACGCTGGGACGTGTGGACGGCCTGATTGTGCCCGTTCCGCTGGACGAGAAGGCAGACAAGTCGAAATTCCGCACCACGTCGCTGGGCATTCCGCTGCAATTCTCGTTCGATCCGGTCCGGCGCCTGCGGATTGCCGTCGTGGGGTACTGCGATTTTGTGCTCGGGTCCAATGCGATTTATAAAAGACCGAAGGAGAAAAACTCCCTCTCCGGGGTCAATTCCTTCCAGTTCGGGATCGGAGGCTCGGTCTCCTACCGCGGATTCGGCGTCTACGCCCGCTACGGCGTGACATCGCTCTTCAAGAGCAGTGTGGGGCCGTCGTGCCATCCGGTGTCGTTCGGTGTCTGCGTCTTCATGTAAAATCGTGCGGCCATGAAACGATTGCTATTGATTCTGCTGGTCATGCTGCCGTTCCTGGTCCGGGGACAGAACGCCTCGTGGAAATTCTTCGACCGTTATACCAAAGCCGAAGGATTCACCAGCGTGCAGCTCGAGCGGAAGATGATGCGGATGATGAGCCGCCAGGCGGCGGAGAAGGGGGATGAAGGGTTGTCCAAACTGCTCGGCGGCATCGAGTTTATCCGGATTGTGGCGCTCGACAAGGGCGACGGAACGCAGTTTGTCGCCGATGCGGAAAATCTGGCGACCAATCCGGAGTACAAGTTTCAGCTGGTGATGTCCGGAACCGAGGAGGGGCAGACGACGCGGTTCTATATCCGCGAAGCGGAGTTTTACGACAATTCGGAACTGCTGATGCTGACCTACGGTGCGAAAGAGACCGTCGTGGTGAACATCTACGGAAAGTTCGACCTCAAGCAGGTCGCACGCCTCTCGACCATCCGGCCGAAGAAATAGGTTTGTACCTTTTGATGTCAAAAGGTACCCTACAACACGGGCTTAAGAAGCCCGTGTTGTAGGCGGCTGCGGGTTTTCCGCTGACTATCCTGTTCTGCGCTCCCGATCCTCGCTATACCCGTCGAAAAAGGGGCCGGACATTGTGTCCGGCCCCTTGGTCTTATTGCTGTCGGCGGTCGTTAGTCCTCGAACTTGGCGGAGAGGAACTCGCGGTTCGGCGGGGTCTCTTCTCCCCCCCCCTTTCAAAGGGAGGCCGGGAGGGATTGTCTGTCT
>UROX01000239.1 GCA_900549685.1 uncultured Alistipes sp. | reverse complement strand
CTCCGAAATTCCCGGGAACGTTCCCCAAAAGGAGGGCCGGTCCGCAGAACGGACCGACCCTCCTTTCATTTTTCCGGCACGGAATCTACATTTTGTAGAACTCTTCCCATCCTTCGCGGGGCGGTAGGTCGGAAAGCAGTTTGTTGGCCAAATCGTTGTTCGTAAAACGTTTTTTCTTGCGGTCGAACTGCAACTTCGTATTGAGTCGCTGGGCCATGACGCCGAGCGTAAATACCTGACTGAGCGGACCGGCCACCGAGAACGGCGAACGGGCTTGTTCCTGTCCTTTGCAGGCGAGCAGGAAGTTTTTGTAATGGTTCGACGGACTGGGCGGCACCTCCGGAAGACGCGAAGCCATTTCGCGAGCCTTTTCTTCGGGGATGATCGACAGCAGGCTGCCGTGCGAACCGCCTTTGAAAATCAGCTCTTTCGAATAGATGATCTTACCCGGATTGAGGCTCGCCGGCTGAATCTGTCCGTTGCTGGGCGCAGGTATGTTCGGATCGAGTTCCGACACGCCGTAGCCTGCAGGAACGGGCGGAACGTTCTTCTGTCCTTCGTACCAGGTCACCTCCACGGGCGGCATATCGCCTCGCTGCGGGAAGCGGAATGCCAGCGTCGAAGCCTGCGGGAAGAAAAAGTCGTTGTGTCCGTCGATGCGCAACGGTTCGATCTCGTAGGGCAATCCCAGATCGAGGAACTGATGGGCCGTATCAAGGATATGAGCGCCCCAATCGCCCAGCGCCCCCATACCGAAATCGTACCAGCAGCGCCACTGACCGTTCACGTAATCTTTATTATAATCGTGGAAATGCGCCGTCGTGAGCCATGTGTTCCAATCGAGCGTTTCGGGAACGGGCTGTCCCGGAGGGAAGCTCTTGATGTCGGTATTCCATCCGTGCCAGCGACGGGGCGCGTTCATGTGGGCCGTGATGGCCGTCACGTCCTTGATGATTCCCGCTTCGACCCATGCCTTGAACTGGAAGTAATTGCCTTCCGAATGGCCCTGATTGCCCATCT
Organism: uncultured Alistipes sp.; assembly: GCA_900549685.1. Lineage (GTDB taxonomy): Bacteria > Bacteroidota > Bacteroidia > Bacteroidales > Rikenellaceae > Alistipes_A. Next base: position 1,788 of record UROX01000239.1, on the reverse strand, counting down.
GCGTCACCACCTTGTATTTTTTGGCGGCCGCCATCATCAGCTCGATCTCGTTGAACGTACGGGCCATCGGTTTCTCGACATAGACGTGTTTGCCGAGGTGCATGGCCAGCATACAGATCGGGAAATGCGAAAAGTCGGGCACTCCCACCGACACGGCGTCTATCTGGTCGCCCATCTTGTCGAACATCTCCCTGAAATCGCGGAAGCGGGGCACATCGGGAAAACGTTTGAGAATATCCAGCGTATGCGGAGCGCCCATATCGACATCGCACAACGCCACGATATTGGCCTCGCCGGTATTGTACAGATCGCGGATGATCTCGCCGCCCCGGTTGCCGATCCCGCAGCAGGCCAGATTGACCCGCTCGTTGGGCGAGACGAACTTCGGTTTGGCCGGAGTCGGAGCTGCCAGCATCTCTTTCGTCAGAATGGTCGGTACGGCTGCTGCCGCCGACAGGGCGAGAACCCGCTTGAGGAATTCCCGCCTCGAAACATTTTTAGATTCCATTTCGGTCAGTTAGTTTTGGCTATTATCTATTTTCGTGTATCGACTGATCGCTTTCGACAATCATACATTTCTATGTACCGAAGCTCCGGTCCCTCTTTCCGGAGCCGACCGCAGTCCGCCCCTCACCGGCGATATTTCAAGGCGCAGAGTCCGAAAAGTCCGGAGCCTGACGAATATCGCCGCATCAAAACCGACCATCGCGTCGCGTTTATCCGCTTGCCCCCGATCCGGCATCCACGAGGCTCAGAGCCGCAATCCGGGAAACGGTCGTCCCGACTTCACTCATGCACATCGAAACATACGCTCCAAGTTTCATCCGGTCGCTTCTCGTTTACAATCATTTCCGAACGGCCGGACCGCGCGAGGACCTTCCCTCCCCGCAGCCTCGTCCGGAGCAGTTCCGCACACCGCCATCTTCCGACGACGGGAGCCATCCGGCCCGTCCTGTTTTCTGCCCCGGTCGTCGCTCCGCAGAGCATCCGCCCCGCACACGGCGAAACCGCGACGGCACGCTCAGAGGATATCTCCCCGACAATCGCATATTCAACGTACCGCCGGGAAATCGGGACCGCCCCATCCGACTATCGTCGCACGCAACAGCCCGACACGACACCGAAGGAACGCACCCCTCCGCCGGAAATTCGGAGGCCCTTTCGAATGCGTTCGGGCCGACACTCATCATCACGGACGTATCGAACCGCAGCACTCCGCAGTACGATCCCGAACGACAGACCGCCTTACGAATCGAGGTCAGAGCATTGCCGTTACCGGTACCGGAACTTTTCAAAAAAAGAGAGGACACTCTGTCCCACCTCTTCTCCGCACCGGTCCGAATACTTCCACCCGTTCCGGAAAACAATGCATCCACCGTCCCGATACGACGTCCTCATTCTCCATTCCGCCCGTCTCCCGCACCATCTCCACACGACCCGAGGGCAGAAGTCCGTCCGAGTCCGATTCGTTTTCAGTCCATCCCCCGAGACGGTCACCGACATCAAGACTCCGACATCGCAACCCAGCCCCGGTCTTTCCGTTGTCGATCGTCCTTCCGCCCCCGTTCGGCTCACCCCGTCTCTTTACGAATTCAGGACCATACCCCGGAAATACCTCTACCACTGCCGCTCCATAAAACAGCCATGACATATTCCGGTACACCGACATTCCCGACACCGTCTTCAGGGTTCCCCGCCGCAACCTTCCGTACCCACAGCCCGTACACCCATCGTTCCTCTCGAGTCCGGAGTTCAGGATCGTACCGAAAAGCACAGCGACAGCGACAG
>UROX01000238.1 GCA_900549685.1 uncultured Alistipes sp. | reverse complement strand
AACATGAAATAGACGAACTGTATACCCATTTCGACAACATATTTTTGGGGATGTATCCCAATTTCGTCTCCGATTTCAATGCCCTGTTGAAAAAAGATGAACAGATCGTTCCCAAATCCGGGCATCTTTTGAACAGGGAACTTCGCATTTACGCGTTACTGCGGCTGGGTATTACCGATAGTGCCAAGATCGCTTCGTTCCTGCGCTGCTCGATCTCTACCGTATATAATTATCGCACGAAAGTGCGTAATTGCGCACTCGTCTCACGCGATGATTTCGAAATCCGGGTGCGAAAGATCGGCGGAGAACGTGTCGGTACGAGCAAGATCCGAACGGGAAAAGGGAACGCTGCGGGATATTTCAGAATCGAACGGCCGTATGAGCGTTCTTTACCTTCGGGCAAAGAAAAAGCGGTGCGGAGGATTCTCCGTACCGCTTTCGGGCAGACGCGTGTAGGGTTGGCGCGATCACGGGAATCGAGGCCGATCCAACCGGATCTCGATGTGCCGCCGTCCTGTCTCGTCCGCCGAGATGACATGATTCGCGGATTTCCGGCCGTCGACCCGGAAATCGACGATTCGGTAACCTTGTCCCTGCAAGTCGATGTCGAGTGTCATCTTCCCGAATTTTAGTCCTTTGATAGACAGCCGATTGATTCCTATCGGCAGATAGGGCCGTATCTCTATGCCGTCCGGATTTGGACGAAGGCCGCAGATACCCTGACAGACCATAGCCATGTATCCTGTCGCCGACCAAGTCTGGTGGCGGCGGGAGTGCCATACGGCGCGGCCTGCCTGATTTCCACCTTCCGGTTTCCCTGTTTCGGGATCGAATATCTCATAGAAATTGTAATTTCCCTTATCTTCATCCAACGCCAAGGCCGCCATCGCCCTGAATTCGTGTTCGAAAATATCCCAGTCACCGGTCACCAAGGCGGCTTCTGCATAAAAGGCATTGACGAAGGGCCAGATCAAACGGTTGTGCCGTCCGGGACGCTCTTTGGAAAATCGCTTGAATGTCGGCGTGATCGAAGGGACTCCGTACTCGGTCGTTTCGTTTCGAATCAGCGTCAAGTGTCCTTCCAGAGGGGTTACGATACCGGAGAGAATGGCAAAGGCATTTCCCAATGCCTCCTGATGCTTATGAACTCCGCCTTGCTCGTCGATAGCATAATAGAGTTTTCCCCGCGGACTGAAGAAATTTCGGCGGATATTTTCCTTCAATGTTTCAGCTTTGCCTGCATACTCGACATGCTCGGTTTCTCCTAATATCCGGTGCATCTCGTTCAAAGCCCGATACGCCATATAATAAACACAGTTCGTGCTCAGACACTTTATATTCCGCGTATTATGCCGCATGACGCCCGAAAGGTCCGGTTTGGACGCATCGTAAATGGGTTCTTCGAATGCCGATATGCCGTCGTTGAACACCGAGGGTCCCGTGAACAGGCCGTAGCTCGGATCGTAAGCCACCGTCTCGAGCTGTTTCATCGTATTGCGCGAGCAGATATAGGCTTCTTTCAGGAAATTCGTATCGCGGGTAAGCAGATAGTGATAATAGGCTCCCTGCACCCAAATGATCTTATCCCAATATTGATGTCCGACGGTTCGTCGCCCGTCAGTTACATGCCACAGGGAGCGTTCCATCACCTCGGGGATGAACAGATCCGTCCCGTTCCATGTATTGATGGCCACATCGCGGGTCCACTCTCCGCCATAGTCGGCACCTGCCGCCAGAATGCTGTCGCGAATATTGTAACGGACCGTCTTCACGGCCAATTCCCACGCTTCGTTCACTTTTGGACAATCTGTTTCGAACATCATCCCCGAGCCGGTACGATGAGGCCTGCACGAAACCAGTACGAGGAGTGTCAAAAGAGTTGTAATGGCATTTTTCATATTTTCATGATATCGTTAAAAGTTCATAGGGGATTGTCGATCGGAACATCTGCCGTGAATTTCTCGTGGAAACCGGATGTGAGTTACGGAATCGTTAGGTATACGCTGACGGGATAGTGGTCCGACGGCAGGCGGGCTTCCCGATTTCCCGCGCAGTCCACCGACCAATAGGGGTTCGTTAGCAAACCGTAGCGGAGGACTTCGATGCCTCGAGTGACCAGAACGTGGTCGATACGCTGGCCGGTCCATCTCTGCGGGTCGAATCCGTTGACCGTTCCGGTGGCAGCCATGCGAATGGGTGCCGCTTCGAAAGAGTCCGTCAGGAATCCAGTCTTTACGAGTTCCCGGTAGCTTTCGCTGCGTTGATCCACATTGAAGTCTCCGACCAGAATCGTCTCTCCGCAGTCCGAATGCCTGCGGATCCACTTCACGATCATGCAGGCGCTCTCCTTCCGAGCCTGCTTTCCGACGTGATCGAAATGCGTATTCAGGAAGTACAGGGTATTTCCGGTGTTTCGGTCCTGCAATTGTGCCCAACTGCAAATACGCGGATATTTCGCATCCCATCCCACGCTCGGCTTATCGGGAGTTTCCGACAACCAGAAACAGCCGGAATCCAGCAGGATGAAGCGATCTTTTTTATAGAATATCGGAGCGTACTCGCCGGACGTTTTGCCGTCGTTGCGGCCGACTCCGATACAACCGTAGTCACGAGACAAACGGTTCGACAAGTCGTCGAACTGGGATTTAAGAACCTCCTGCATGCCGACCAGGTCGAACGACTCGTAGGCGATCTGATTGCAGATGACCGGACATCGCTGGCTCCACCCATTGCCTCGTTGTTCATCGGCCGGGTTCGCATACCGGACATTATAGGATGCCACATGAAGCTGCTGTCCATACGTGAACAACGTCGTGAAGA
>UROX01000237.1 GCA_900549685.1 uncultured Alistipes sp. | reverse complement strand
CTGGTCAAATTCACGGCGGCCTATGCCCGCTGGCTCAAAGAAACCGCCCCGGACAAAGACAAACTCACTGTCGTCGTGGGACGCGATGCCCGTCTTTCGGGTCCGATGGCCGCTTCCATCGTCGAGGGAACGCTCTGCGGCTCGGGCATCGACGTGATCGACATCGGACAGGCCACCACGCCCACCGTCGAAATGGCCGTGACGGGTAAACGGGCCGACGGCGGTATCATCCTCACGGCCAGTCACAATCCCAAACAATGGAACGCTCTCAAGCTGCTCAACGCCCGGGGCGAGTTCCTCAACGATGCCGAAGGCCGGCGCGTGTTGGCCATCGCCACGGCCGACGACTATGTTTTCCCCGAAGTGGACGCGCTGGGTCGCGTCGTCGAACGCGGAAGCTATGACCGCGAACACATCGACAAAGTATTGGCGCTGGAACTGGTAGACCGCGAGGCGATCCGGAAGGCCGGATTCCGCGTGGTGGTCGATGCCGTCAATTCCGTAGGCGGCACGGTCATCCCTGCCCTACTCCGGGAACTGGGAGTAGAAGTGATCGAACTGAACTGTACGCCCGACGGCCGGTTCGCCCACAATCCCGAACCCATCCCCGAAAACCTGACCGAAATATCGGCCCGCGTACCGGCCGAAAAGGCCCATCTGGGCATTGTCGTCGATCCGGACGTGGACCGGCTGGCGCTCGTCTGCGAGGACGGGACGATGTTCGGCGAAGAGTACACGCTCGTGGCGGTGGCCGACTACGTACTTTCGCACACGCCGGGTGCGACCGTATCGAACCTCAGTTCGTCGCGTGCGCTGCGGGACGTCACCGAAAAGCACGGGTGCAGCTATGCAGCATCGGCCGTGGGCGAGGTGAATGTCGTGGCGAAGATGAAAGAGACGGGAGCCGTCATCGGAGGCGAAGGCAACGGCGGAGTCATCTATCCCGCCATCCACTACGGCCGCGACGCGCTGGTCGGTGTGGCACTGTTCCTGACCCACCTGGCCAGGACGGGTCTGAGCGCCTCGGAGTTGCGGGCGACCTATCCGCCGTATTACATCTCGAAAAACAAGATCGAGCTGACGCCCGAAATCGACGTGGACGATGTGCTCGCCAAGATGAAGGCGCGTTACGCGCAGGAACAGGTCAATGACATCGACGGCGTGAAAATCGACTTCCCGACCCAGTGGGTACACCTGCGCAAGTCGAACACCGAACCGATCATCCGTATATACAGCGAAAGCCGCGACAAAGCTTCGGCCGACGCACTGGCCGAAAAGATCATCGCCGACATCCGCGACATCGTGGGAAAATAGGACGGCAGAATCCGAAGAACCGAACGGTCCGGTTTTCCGTGCGAGGATATTCGCAGCACGGGAAACCGGACCGCTTGCGTTTTGCTCTCCTCGCAATCCGTCGGACGCTTCACAACCGTCTTCCCCCGGACCGGGCCGACGAAGCCTCTCTGCCCGAAAACGGCGGCGGGTTCCCGCCCCGGCATGCTCCGCCGTATTCCTGCATAATCCGGATACGGCCCGAAGAACAGACCGAAGATATCGAAATCCGTTTCCGATTCGACAGCGATGTGCAAAGATATGGCGCGCACTCCGGGAAAATGCAGCTCTGTCAGAATACGGAACGTATGAAAATACAGACTTTACCGACCGATTTATCTTAGATATTATTATATTTGTTTCGAAGAATCGACGTACCCCAACTACGTTGTTCTTTTTTTATCGAATAGATATCGATTTATTCCTTATCAATATCCCACCCGCAATGAAACACACATTTCTGACATTAACACTTACAGGATTGGCGCTGGGCTGTATGCAGTGCAGCTCCGATGCAGGACAGACGGTTTCGGAAGATCGCGTCACGACGATTACGGTAGACTTGGACCGGAGCGTCGAGCAGATGGATTGCGCTTTTCTGTTCGACACGACCCGCTGCGATATCATCCCTTTGGAAACGTCCGACGAATGCCTGGTCGGAGAAGTTTCGAAAATATTTTCCGCAAACGGCCGGATCTGCATACTGGACAAAAAAGCCAACAGCGTGTTTATCTTCGGAGAGGACGGACGGCTGGCCGCGAAAATCTTCGCCGTCGGACGCAGCAGCCGTGAATATCTGGAGCTGGCCGACATGAGCGTATCGGACGGCCTGATCTGGTTGCTCGATCAGGCGATGAATAAAATTCTGTGTTACGACCTTTCGGGACAATACCTAAAGACGGTCGATATTTCGTCCTACTGGGCGAACAAAATACTCGTACGAAATGACAGAATTTATCTGATCAACGAATGGAGCGACTCGGACGAGGGCATGTACCGTCTGTTCGTTCTGGATACCGACGGCAGACCGATCGACAAATTTCTGCCGTTCGAGGAGGAAGATACCGACCGGTACTGCGGCCGCGATCTGGAGAGCTATACGGTACTCGGCGACGAGATCGATCTGTGTTACCCGTCCGACAATACGGTCTACGGTGTGACCGACGGAAAATGCACGGCCAAATACCGTATCGATTTCGGAAAACGGACAATGCCGGCGGAACATGCCGCGAAAAGCCTGATCGAATGTATGAATGACGGACTGAACGAGCAGTATGTCATGGGGATCGACGCCTTCAAGGAATCCTCGCGCTATCTTTTCTTTCGTTTCGGGCTGGGTGCGACGGACTATACGGCGATCTACGACAAAAAAACGGGAACGGTCGATCTGACGAATTCGGCTTCTCTGATCAATAATTCGACCTGCTGCCTGTCCCTGACCTCCTATTTCGTGGAGGGAGACGATGTCTATTCCTATATTCCCGCCTATCAGCTGAAGCT
>UROX01000236.1 GCA_900549685.1 uncultured Alistipes sp. | reverse complement strand
GGAATGTCGGGCAAAACCGAAAATATACCGCGAGTATGTTCCGCCTTCGCCGCTGTGACCGAAGCATATGATCGCGGTTCGGTAAATATTTTCCCGTTTATTTTTGCCGGTTTCGGGAATTTCGGTAACTTTCATAGCGCGATAGTGCGTTATGTACCGACGGAAGATGGATGCCGTGCCTCTCGGGTCCGCGGGTTCGCGGCCTCGTTCCGGTGCGGCTGCGGACAGGACAAAAATTACACCCCGGTCGTCGGGACATCGAAATATACGATTGCTGCCGGAGATAAATACGGATTGTTGAATATGAAAGAAAATACGTCGGACACCTTGCCCTTTGTGGAGCGGGACCCGTGGCTCGAACCGTGCCGCGAACCGTTGATGGCCCGTTACCGGTATTACGAAGCCACGCTTGCCGAAATCGAGAAAAACTGCGGTTCGATCTCGGATTACGCCAACGGCTATCTCTATTTCGGGTTCCAGTACGATGCCCGCTTGCGCGGCCGGTGGTTCCGCGAGTGGCTGCCCGAGGCCGAGGACGTCTATCTGTTCGGCGATTTCAACGGCTGGCAGCGGACGGAACTTCCGCTGAAGAAGGACGAAAACGGCGTCTGGTCGATTTTCCTGCCCGACGAGACGTTCGGCGACCGTCTGGTCCACGCCTCGCGGGTCAAGATGCTGGTCCACGGTGCCAACGGATGGCTGGAGCGTATACCTTCCTACATTCGCCGCGTCGTGCAGGACGAGCGGACGAAAGATTTCTGCGGACAGCTTTGGGCTCCGCCCCGACCGTTCGACTGGCAGGGCGATGCGTTCGACATCGCTTCGGCGGGCAGTCTGCTCATATACGAATGCCATGTCGGCATGGCGCAGGAGAAAGAAGGGGTAGGGAGTTACGCCGAATTCACGCAAAAGATACTGCCCCGCATCCGCGAAGCCGGTTACAATGCCGTACAGCTGATGGCCGTGGCCGAACATCCCTATTACGGCAGTTTCGGCTATCACGTAAGCAATTTTTTCGCACCCTCCTCGCGTTTCGGCACGCCGGAGGAACTCAAGGAACTTGTCCGTACGGCGCACGGAATGGGGCTGGCCGTCATCATGGACCTCGTCCATTCCCACTATGTCAAGAATATCAACGAGGGACTCAACGAACTGGACGGGTCCGACCACCTCTACTCCCTGCCGGGTCCGGCAGGCGACCAGCCCTACTGGGACTCCAAGCAGTTCGATTACGGCAAGGGACAGGTGCGCCATTTCCTGCTCTCCAATATCAAATACTGGATGGAGGAGTTCCATTTCGACGGCTTCCGTTTCGACGGCGTGACCTCCATGATCTACACGCATCACGGATATACGGAATTCGACAGCCGCGAGAAATATTTTTCCGACGTGAACGGCGACGCGCTGTGCTACCTGACGCTGGCCAACCGCCTGATCCACGAACTCGGACCGCACGCCGTGACCATTGCCGAGGATGTCAGCGGCATGCCCGGCATGTGCGTCCCCGTCTCCGAGGGCGGCGTGGGGTTCGATTACCGGCTGGGTATGGCCGTACCCGACTTCTGGATACGGCTGCTCGAAGAGGTGCCCGACGAGGAGTGGGACATATGGGAGATGTGGCGCATGATGACCGACCGTCTGCCCAATGTCCGTACGGTGGCCTATTGCGAGTCGCACGACCAGGCTCTCGTGGGCGACAAGACGATCGCTTTCCGGCTGATGGAACGCAGCATGTACACCGATATGGACCGTGCGACGCAGAGCCTCGTCGTCGATCGGGGCATGGCGCTGCACAAGATGATCCGGCTCTTCACGATCTCGTTGGCCGGTCAGGCCTACCTCAATTTCATGGGCAACGAATTCGGGCACCCCGAGTGGATCGACTTTCCCCGCGAGGGCAACGGCTGGAGTTACCGGCACGCCCGGCGGATGTGGAGTCTCGCCGAGAACGGATTCCTGCGCTACGGCCTTCTTTCTGCATTCGACCGGGCGATGCTCTCTTTCGTCGAACGTTACGGCATCCTGAGCGACGGATACGCCTACAATCGAAAGATGGACCCGGAAAACAAGACGGTCGTTTTTTCACACGGCGACGTCGTTTTCGTGTTCAACTGGCACCCCTCGCGCAGCCTGCCCGATTATCCGGTCCCTGTTCCCCGGCCCGGTCGTTACCGCGTCGTGCTGAGTACCGATGCCAAAGAGTTCGGAGGGCAGGGGAGGATCGATCCCTCCGTCGATGCGTTCAGCTTTCCCGAAACGACGGCGGACGGCGAAGTCCGTCCTGCGATCCGGGTCTACAACCTGAGCCGGACGGCACTCGTGCTGAGTCGCCTCGGGGAGTGATGTTCTTCCGTAGGGTGATCGGCATATCCGATGGCGACGACAGCGGTCGTCTCGGACAATTGCAGTCTCCGGGTGCCGGCATGTCGGAATCCGCGATTCCGAATGTTTTCGGTATGCCGACATCGCAGTCGCCACACTTTTCGGACCGCCGCCTTCGGTCTCGCCGAAGCGGACGGAGCCGATACGAATTGCGGTTGCGGATGGCATCTGCCGGAGTCGAATACCGCGCCCCGGGTCGGTGGAAGCGCATGATTTGCGGTTGTTCCGGACAGGGCCGATCCGGAAACATCCCGGTGCTTTGTCGGACGGGAGAACGGAAACCGCTTTTATTATATCGGGAAAGTTCGCAGTTTCCTGCTTTTGCCGTCCGGATTTTCCAATGTCCGTAAAGACCGGTCATAGGTCGGGCGGCGGAATTCCATCGCTCCCTTGTCCGTGTGTTCTTGTGTCGTGTCCGTAAGACTCTCCTTGTTTCCATCCTTTTTTGCGGATAACCCTGTACTTCG
>UROX01000235.1 GCA_900549685.1 uncultured Alistipes sp. | reverse complement strand
ATCCTGCGCGACAGGCGGACGATGCTCATCGTGGTATTGATTCCCGTCGTGCTCATGGTGCTCTTCGGCTTCGCCATATCGACGGAGGTGAACAACATAAAGGTTGCGGTGGTCGCACCCGACCGCACGGACGGCGTGCGCGATGCCGTCGAACGGCTGGCCCGGAACGACTATTTCACATGCTGCGGCTACATCGGCAGCGATCAAATAGATGCCGCACTTCGTTCGGGCAAGGCCGATGCCGTTGTCGTATTCGCTGCGGACTTCGACCGCCGCATGGAGCAGGCGGCCTCGGGCCTGCCGTCGAGCCCTGTCATTCAATTGATTCTCGACGCCTCCAACGTCAATACGGCGGGGGCGGCGACCGCCTACCTGCAAGGCGTGCTATTGGGCGCCGAATCGCCGCAGGCGCTCTTCGAGACCCGCATGCTGTTCAACCCGCAGATGCAGAGCGCGTTCAACTTCGTGCCGGGAATCATGGGACTGATATTCATTCTCGTATGCGCCATGATGACTTCGGTGTCGATCGTTCGCGAAAAGGAGACGGGGACGATGGAGGTTCTGCTCGTCTCGCCCGTGCGTCCGTTCAAAATCATCTTGGCCAAGATGATTCCCTATTTCGCTATCTCGTGTGTCGTACTGATGTTGATCCTGCTGCTCGCCCGCTACCTGCTGGGCGTCCCGATGAGCGGTGGCGTGGCGGGCATCTTCTCGCTGTCGCTGCTCTACTTGACACTTTCGCTGTCGCTCGGGCTGTTCGTTTCGACCATCGCCCGCACACAAGTTACGGCACTGCTCATCTCGGCCATGGTGATGATGATGCCCATTATGATGCTTTCGGGGATGCTTTTCCCCATCGAAAATCTGCCCGGTTTTTTCCGGGCCCTATCAGCCGTCGTTCCCGCCCGCTGGTATATCGACGCCATCCGTAAAATGATGATTCAGGGAGCGCCGATCGTCGATGTCTGGCAAGATTGCGCCATCCTGTTCGGCATGACAGTCCTGCTCGTCGGCGTCTCGCTCAAAAAGTTCAACGACAAATTGGAATAGGCCATGAGGACATTTAAGGTTTTATTGCAGAAAGAGTTCTTGCAGATCCGCCGCAACCCGTTCCTGCCTCGATTGATTATCGCGTTTCCCATCCTGATCATGCTCGTCATGCCGATGATTATGACAATGGATGTCCGAAATGTCAATGTCGCCGTCGTGGATCTCGACCGTTCGACCGCGTCGCGCCGAATCGCCTCGCATATCGGAGCATCGGAATACCTCTCGCTTGCAGAAACCACGTCGGAGTTCGACCTCGCCATGAAAAGCCTGGAAGAAGGGGCGGTAGATGTCATCGTAGAGATTCCTGCCTATTTCGAGCGAGACTTGGCGGTCGCCACGCCCGAGCGCATCGGCATTACCGCCAATGCCGTCAATGCCACCAAAGGCTCGATGGGCATGCAGTATCTCATGCAGACAATCGCACGCACCCTTTCGGAATTGCGCGGCGAAAAAAATCCCGTCGAAACGACGGAGTTGATAACGGTGCAGAACCGTTTCAACCCGACGCTCGACTATCGCCACTACATGATTCCCGCGCTGATGATCATGCTCTTCATCCTCGTGTGCGGGTTCATCCCGGCACTCAGCATCGTGGGCGAAAAGGAGAGTGGAACCATCGAACAGATAAACGTCACGCCCGTCGGACGTCTGACCTTCACGCTGGCGAAGCTGTTGCCATACTGGTTGATCGGGCTGTTCGTGCTTACGGTGGCCATGTTCGTGGCCCGGTTGGTTTATGGCCTCGCTCCGGCCGGAGCGATCGGGGCTATTTATTTGGGCGCGATGCTGTTTATCCTGACCATATCGGGATTCAGTCTTACCGTTGCCAACTTTTCGGAAACCATGCAGCAGACGATGTTCGTGATGTTCTTTTTTATTATGATTTTCATGCTGATGAGCGGATTGCTGACCCCCATCGATTCGATGCCTGCGTGGGCGCAGAAAATCACCGTCGTCCTGCCGCCCCGCTACTTCGTCGAAATCCTGCGGTCGGTCTATCTCAAAGGTACGACCCTCGCCGAACTATGGACCAACTACGTCGCATTGGGCGTTTTCGCCGTCTTCTTCAACACACTTGCGGCCGTAACCTATAAGAAGCAGGCATAGGTTATCGGTATTTTAATTACTAATAGTCGGAGTTTGTTTCAGGAAACGGCCGTCTGTCAATTGATTAACCATGAATGCGGCCATATCTGCCGCCGAAATGCTGAATTTTAACCCTTTGCCATCCAACGTTGCATTCACTTTTCCTGTCGCCGGACGTTCTTTGACCGTGGTGCAACGCACGATGGTCCAGTCAAGCCCGCTTTTCTTGATCATCGGTTCCATTCGATTTTTGTCGTCGATGACAGCCTGAAACCATTTCATACATAACGGCAGAACAAGTTTCCGATATATCCAAGGAAGAAAGGTCAAGCTGTCTCCGGCTCCGATGACACTGATGGCAACCAGACGTTTTACGTTCATCTGTTCCATTTCCGCCATGATGATTTTGTTGGCTTCTGAGACAAAAGTTGTCGGTTTGCCATCGCCTTTGCCTCCGATTCCCAATGTTTGGATTACGGCTTCCTGGCCTTTCAGTACGGTACGGACAATGTTTTTGTCCGCTACATTGCCTTCCACAACGTGCAGATGTTCATGCCGGATGGTAACTTTTCCCGCATCGCGTGTCAGAACCGTAACCTCATAACCTTTTTTCAATGCTTCGTTTACGACAGCTTCCCCTACGATACCTGTCGCGCCAAATACTACAATCTTCATAAATCCATTCGTTTTAATAACTTATAAATCAATCCCGTAAC
>UROX01000234.1 GCA_900549685.1 uncultured Alistipes sp. | reverse complement strand
TCCCGATTTTTCATTGTCGTATCTTCGAATTTCGAGGGGTATCTTCGAAAATTTTTTCGATTCACAATACGTGTCCCCTTTGTGCGGGCAGGATGGCGTCGTATTTTTTTGTTTTTAACTTTCCTCTCGCTTTGTTTCCGTTTTTTGCGGTATCGCTTCATAGAGGTCGGGAATCGCATTTCCCGGTTCGTCCTTTTCGCTCGGGATGTGGACTCCGTATCGGGCCTGTCTTTGGCCGAGGCGCGCGAGAAACGATCTGTGGGGGTGGTTGAGGCGGTTCGATGGAATGCACGCGTTTTGTGGCCGGAGGTGTCTCCGGCCGAATTGCTCGTATCGGGGCGAGTGTGTCCCGAGCGGAACTATTTTCTGATTTTTCGGATCAGCATACCGTAGTTCGTAACCGGAACGCCTGCGGCGACGGCCGCACGGATGCGGTTGGCGATCTGGCTCCGGGTAGCCATGCAGCCGCCGCATTGCACCATCAGGGCGTAGGAGGACAGGTCGGACGGCAGAGGGGCGAGACCCGACACGAAGTCGAAACGGAGGCTGATGCCGGTATACGTTTCGAGCCAGCGCGGGATTTTGGAGCGGCCGATGTCTTCGCAGCTGACCTGATGCGTACAGTTTTCGGCGATCAGAATACGGTCGCCCTCCTTCAGCGAGTCCGCTTTCTTCAGCCCTACCCGGTAGAGGGCCGCATCGCCTTTGGCTGCGGCCAGCAGGATGCTGAACGACGTGATTTCGATTCCCGGAGGAACGAGCGCCTCCACTTCCGGAAAGATCTGGCTGTCGGTGACGACCAGTTTCGGGCGGATGCCGAGCGCGAAAAAAGTCCCGATCTGTTCGGGACCTGCGACGACGGCCAGACAACGGTGGTCGAGCAGGTCGCGGATGGCCTGCACCTGCGGCAGGATCAACCTTCCGGCCGGCGCTTCGCTGTCGATGGGACAGACCAGCAGGATCGTGTCGTTCGGCGATATCCGGTCGCCGAACAGCGACGGTGGCCGGTAGGCGTGTTCGGGGAGCTGCCGTCCGATCCGGCTCAGGAGTTCGTCGCGTTCTTCGGTGCGGTGTTCGGCGATTCGCAGGACGATCAGTTCCGAGCCGGTCAGCCGTGCGATTTCCTGCCGGATTTCCTGTGACGGAGATTCGTCCCCTGCGGCGGCGTTATGTATGGGCAAGGTCGGAATGCCCCGCTGTGCGAGGCATGCGGCCAATTCCCTTTCGGGGGCTGCCCATCGGCGGAACACGAGAAGGGCCATGTCGATGAGCGCCATCGTGTCGTAGGTCTTGCGGGTGCGCTCCACGCCCAGTGCGGAAGTGTCGTCCGTGCCTGCCGTATCGATCCATACGACCGGGCCGATGCCGAGTATTTCGTAACTTTTGCGTACCGGATCGGTCGTCGTGCCGTTTTGCGGCGAGACGATTGCCACCGGAGCGTCCGCGATGAAATTCAACAGCGAACTTTTGCCTGCGTTGCACCGTCCGTATATGCCTATGTGCGGTTTGTTCTCGTTGCCTGCTTTCGGGGACTGCATATTTGTATTTTTATAAAATATGAATTCGGATTTTTGTTTCGTATACTTATGCGGTTCCCGAGAACCGGACAGTCGGCAGGGCCGTCCGGCATTTTTCCGCTGCGGACGTTTACAGGGCCGCAGCAACCGCATAGGTCTCTACGTCGTCCAAAGTTATGGATTTTCCGCTGAGAATAATCAACCGTTCGATCACATTGCGGAATTCGCGTACGTTTCCGGTCCATGCCATCCGTCCGAGTTCCGCGAGCGCCGCCTCTTCGATGGGCTTGGGTTTTTGTCCGTATTCGGCCGAAATCTTTTCGATGAAGTGACGGGCCAGGAGCGGAATGTCCTCGAGACGTTCGCTGAGCGAGGGGACGCGCACGACGATCACGCTGAGACGATGGTAGAGGTCCTCGCGGAAGTTGCCGGCGGCGATCTCCTTTTTGAGGTCCTTGTTCGTCGCGGCCACGACACGGACGTTCACGTCGATGTCCTTGTCGCTTCCCACGCGGCTGATGCGGTTTTCCTGCAAGGCACGCAGCACTTTGGCCTGGGCCGAAAGGCTCATGTCGCCGATTTCGTCGAGAAAGAGCGTGCCGCCGTCGGCCTGTTCGAATTTACCCTTGCGCTGTTTGACGGCCGAGGTGAAAGCTCCTTTTTCGTGACCGAACAGTTCGCTTTCGATCAGCTCGGAAGGAATGGCCGCGCAATTGACTTCGACGAAGGGGCGATCGGCCCGCGCGCTCTGGATGTGCAGCTGGTGGGCGACGAGTTCCTTGCCCGTACCGTTGGACCCGGTAATCAATACGCGGGCGTCGGACGGAGCGATTTTGGCGATGAGGTTTTTGACATGGGCGATACATTTCGATTCGCCTACGATTTCGCAGGCGTCGCTGCCTTTCCGACGGCGGACGGTGCGTGTGGCGGGCGTGTCGGCGATGGGGCTTCGGAGGGCGTCCGGAGCCGTTTTTTCGTTTGTGGCACGGTTTTGGCTGTTACCCTCCACAGCCGAGCGGATCGAGCCGAGCAACTTATTCAGATCGATGGGTTTGGGAATATAGTCGAATGCTCCGTGACGGATGCTGTCGATCGCCGGATCGAGGCCCTTGAGCGCCGAAAGCATGATAAAAGGCGTGAATTTTCCGTTTTCGTTGAGAACGTCGAGCAGACCGATGGCTCCGGTTCCGGGGACGGCCATGTCGCAGAGTACGACATCGAATTTCGACCGAGAGGTTTTAGCTGCCGCTTCGTCGCCGGTTTCGGCTGTTTCTACGCGGTATCCTTCATATTCGAGGCGTTCTTTAAGCGTGTTGCGAATGCTGCGTTCTCCGTCTACTACCAATA
>UROX01000233.1 GCA_900549685.1 uncultured Alistipes sp. | reverse complement strand
GGTACGCCCTTCGAGGAGCTGCCTGCCGACTGGCACTGTCCCCGTTGCGGGGCGCCGAAAGAGAAGTTCCGTCCGATGGAGGAGTAGATTCGACACGGCGGCCGGCATCCGAGAAAGGATGCCGGCCGCCGTGTTTTTCGGACGGGCTCAGGCCCTCTTTGCCGCTTCGACGGCGCGGTCGTAGTCGGGTTCCTGCGTGATTTCAGGAACGAGTTCCGTATAGACGACCTTGCCTTCCCGGTCGATGACCACGACCGAGCGGGCGAGCAATCCTTGCAGCGGGCCGTCGGCCATCAGCACGCCGTAGTTTTCATCGAAATCCGAATGGCGGAAATCCGAGAGCGGAACGAGGTTTTCGATCCCCTCTACGGTGCAGAAACGCGCGTGGGCGAACGGAAGATCCTTCGATATGGCCAGCACCACCGTGTCGGGCAGCGATGCTGCCAGCTGGTTGAATTTGCGCACCGACATGGCGCAGACCCCCGTGTCGAGACTGGGGAAGATGTTCAGAATGACGCGCTTGCCCTTCAAGCTGCTCAGGGAGAGCGTTCCGAGGTCGGTTTTGACCAGCTCGAAGTCGGGGGCCGCAGCGCCCGTTGCGATGAAGTCACCGGAGAGATGTACCGGCATGTCCTTGAATTTTGTCGTTGCCATAGTCTTTCTGTTTTGATTCGTATCGGATAAACGGTCGACGGGGCCGAATTCGTATGCTTTTCGATTCGATATGCAAAATCGATGCCTCGGTGCGGCGTTCGGATGCCGTGCGGCGGTTCGGGCGGGCGAAATAGGGACCGAACGGCGATGCCTGCCGTGAGAAGCACGCAGCGGGGCACTATCTTTGCCGTAGCGGGACAAAAACGATTGACCGCTATGAAAACGACGGAGACCGACCGCGTCGGCATTCTTCCCGTAACCTCGTTCCGAGGAGTGCAACCCACCGGAATTGCGATCTGCGAGAGAGGCAGGATGTGCGTCTGGTTTCCGCGTCGGCACGACGGTGTCTCCTGTTCCGTCACGGAAATTTTCGGGGACGGTTTCTCTGAGCGGGCTCTGTGTGCCGGCTACGAAAAATCCTTCGAGGCGGGAACTGCCGGTCGGACTCCTTTGCCGTTTACGACGGCTGCCTCTGCTTTACCGACTCCCGCATTCCCGAGGCGGAGGGGCCGGATGGCGTTTCCCGTGGATAGCATAAAGTTACCGTTATGAAAGCGATGATTCTCGAACGTTTCGGCGGAACGGAGCGTTTCGCCGTGGCGACGGTTCCCGCCCCCGTTCCGAAGAGGGGCGAGGTACTCGTCACGATAAAGGCCGCCGGTGTGAATCCGATCGACGTCAAGACGCGTCGGGGCGGCGGGATCGCCGATTCCCTGCGTCGGCAGAGGCCGATGATCCTCGGATGGGATCTTTCGGGTGTCGTGTCGAAAACGGGGGAGGGCGTCGAGGAGTTCCGCATCGGCGATCCTGTCTTCGGAACGGTCAATTTCCCCGGGCCGGGCTGCGCCTATGCCGAGTTCGCTGCGGTACCGGCGGAACACCTCGCCCTCAAACCGCTGAACGTTTCGCACGAAGAGGCCGCGGCGGCTGCGCAGTCGCCGCTGACGGCCTGGCAGGCATTGGTCGAGACGGGACGCATCGGGGCGGGGGCCCGCGTGCTGATTCACGGCGGAGCCGGCGGCGTGGGGCATCATGCCGTGCAGATCGCAAAGACGTTAGGCTGTTACGTGATCTCGACGGCGGCTGGCAGGGATGCCGGTTTCGTGCGGAATCTCGGTGCCGACGAGGTGATCGATTTTAACACGGAGCGGTTCGAGGAGCGGGCGAAGGAGATCGATTTCGTGCTCGATACGGTCGGCGGCGAGAATTTCGTCCGGTCGCTGCACGTGCTTCGTCCCGACGGCATGATCGTGCTGCTGCCTTCGGATCGGAAGGCGGAGGCCGATGAAGCGGCCGTAGCGTACGGCGTCGGGAATTACAGGCACATCCTGATGCATTCCAGCGGCGAGGGGATGCGCCGTATCGCCGATCTGCTTGCCGGCGGCAGGCTGCGGGTGCATGTGGACAGCGTCTTCCCATTTGGCGAAATCGCCCGCGCTCACGAACGGCTGGAAGGCGGCGGGGTTCGCGGAAAGGTCGTCGTGGCGATGGAGTGACGCCGGTCGGTGCCGCGGGTTCCTGCGGACGCTTACCCGACGACCGTGGCGACGATGCGCCGGCCTGCGGCCCGATTGCGGAATTCGCACAGGTAGATCCCCTGCCACGTGCCCAGGTTGATGCGCCCGCGGCTGACGGGAAGCGTGAGAGCCGTCCCCACGAGCGTCGATTTCGCATGGGCGGGCATGTCGTCGTCGCCCTCGTAGGTGTGGATGTAGTAGGCTTCGCGTTCGCGGACGAGGCGGTCGAAGATCGCTTCCAGATCGGTGCGCACGTCGGGATCGGCGTTCTCGTTGAGGGTCAGACCGGCCGAGGTGTGCTTGATGAAGAGGTGCAGCAATCCCGCGGCGGGCAGCGGCGGAAGGTTCGCTTCGATCTCGTCGGTGATCAGGTGGAAGCCCCTGCTGCGGGGGCGGAGGGTGAATTCGATCTGGCGTATCATCGTTGTCGGATGTTTTTGCGGTGTATGATTTCGGGAGCGAAAATACGCTTTTTTCCGGAATCGCCGTCTCCGCGGCTTCCTTTTCCGGTCGCCGCGGAAAGAAAAAAGAGGCCGGATGTCATAAGATTTTCAAGAAAATAGGAAATACGGAATAAAATACCTATCTTTGTCGGGAAACAATCGAGTTTTATTCTGAATCTTTCTTTGTAAGAGTTCGATCCGGTCGTATACGCGGATCTTTCTATTCTCAAAATCGACGTCATTATCGGCTCCTTTGTTTGG
>UROX01000232.1 GCA_900549685.1 uncultured Alistipes sp. | reverse complement strand
GATGCCTCTTTAGCTCAGTTGGTAGAGCACGACACTCTTAATGTTGGGGTCCAGGGTTCGAGCCCCTGAGGGGGTACCAAAGAAGACTTTTCAGAATTTTCTGAGAAGTCTTCTTTTTGTTCTTCTCAATCCATCGGTTGCCGATAGATCACGTCAAGGAGTGCATGATACTTCGTGGTTCGATAAGCCTTCTCGTCAAATTCGATTTTTCAGCTATTTAGTATGCCGGATGTACCGCCGTTCGGGAATCCCTTCGTTTTCGCTTTCGCTTACCGCTGTTCGCAGATACGGTTACGGATTCACCCTTTCCGAACTGCGGTCGGCAGGCGAGAACAACAGCCGTCTTGCCAGACTGTCATGGCAGAAACGTCGTCAGCATCTCTCTTTCCGGAAGTACCTCGTTCGTTATCCGACCGGACACGGGTCATAACCATCGGCATATGGAATTTTAGCAAGACAACTACATACCATTCTACACCGCCTCTCTTCCAAAACCCCGCCATCCAGACGGGCCTTGCCCGGAGTCCCGCCAAGGCGGGGAAGGGCAAACTGCAAACACGGCACGGCCGCGAGCGAACCGACAGGCAGTCGTGTGCAACGGCTCGAAAAACCGGCGACCGGCGAGGCGTAAAATTATATTATATAGTTGCTTTCAGCAATACTGCAGTAAATAATGGAAGAGGCCTCTCCGCCGCAGCGGAGAGGCCTCTTCCGATTCCGGGAACCGCGCACGTCAATAGTTCAACTCCGTGGCCACCGTCAGATCGTCGATACAGAAATAGGCCGGAGCATTTACGTTCTCGCAGACGAAGTGGAACTCGATCTTGTCCACCCAGCCCAGCGGCGTCAGGTCGACATTCGTCCACTCATCGACGACCAGCCCCTTCTCCTCGTCGACGAGCTTGAACGCGACCTCCTTTTTGAGCGTACCGTCGGCGTAACCCCTCATCGAGAGGATCGCGTCGACCTTCTCGGGAGGTGCGATCGTTCCCGCCATATCGCCTTCACCCAAAGTCCACCAGCGGAAAGCATAGGTGCTGTTGCTGATCCAGATGTTCAGCGGGTTGACCTTCTTCGAGAAGGTCACCGCCGGCACGGCTCCCGCCTTTCCCTGCGAAGCATTGTACGAATCGTAGTAGCCCACGGCGAACTTCTTGGAATCCTTCGCTCCGCCCTTGGCGTAGACGCTGTACTGATTTCCGAATCCGGGCGTCTCCATGTTGGTATTGTTCGACACGGTGAATCCGGCCGTGTAGGAAGAACCCCACTGATCGGAATAATAGCACTGGAACGAAGCCGTCCCCGACGTATAGAACGTACCGGAGTACTCCTTGTAGGTTCCGGTATCGCCGGTCACCTCTTCCGCAAGCTTTTCGCCCGTCAGGATTCCGCTGGTATTCAGCGTCGCATCTTCGAAAGTCACCGTTTCGGTCACCAGCTGAGGGCCGTCGGGGCCGTCATCGTCCGAGCAGGCGGCCAACGCCAGCACGGCTGCCGCCATGAGCAGCGTTCGTTTCATCATTTTCATTTCTCTCTATCAATTTATGAATTAGATTAAAAGTGTCCTCAACTCCCCTCCCTGCCGGAAAGCGCCCCGCGACAGGATTTCGGACAGCGAACACCGAAGGGCGTCACACCCCTTCATAACGTATCGGCGGTCGAATATCGTCTGTCACTCGCAGGCGGCATCCGTCCCTTTTCGGGAAAGAGGTCGAAGGCAGGTCTTCTGACTCGTCGCCGGACGGCGCCTTCCCGACATGCGGTCAGTGGCTTCATGCCGTCCGAAAAAAAATGGACTCACAGCAGCGGGACTGTTGCAGATTTTCACTGCATTCCCTTTTGATCCTATGGAAAGGCGGACTTCCCTGCGGAACCTTCGCGTTGCAAAAGTAGGAAAAAAATTCTATCTTTGCGCCCGTTAACGCTAAAATCAGACAAAACGATGAAACACGCGTATGTTTTTCCGGGTCAGGGAGCTCAGGCCGTCGGCATGGGCAAAGACCTCTACGATAACGTTCCCGAGGCCAAAGCGCTTTTCGAGCAGGCCAACGAAATCCTCGGCTTCCGCATCACCGACATCATGTTCGCCGGCACGCCCGACGAATTGAAGCAGACCAAGGTGACGCAGCCCGCCGTCTTCCTCCACTCGGTCATTCTGGCCAAGGCGCTGGGCGTCGGGCCCGACATGGTAGCCGGCCACTCGCTAGGCGAATTCTCGGCCCTGGTCGTAGCCGGAGCCCTCTCGTTCGAGGACGGCCTGCGCCTGGTATCGAAGCGCGCCCTGGCCATGCAGGCCGCCTGCGAGGCGCAGCCGGGTACGATGGCCGCCATTCTGGGCCTTGCCGACGAAGTGGTCGAACAGGCTTGTGCCGAAACCGACGGCGTGGTCGTGGCCGCCAACTACAACTGCCCGGGGCAGCTCGTGATTTCGGGCGCCGTCGAAGCGGTCGATGCCGCCTGCGAGAAACTCAAAGCCGCAGGCGCACGCCGCGCCCTGCGCCTGCCCGTCGGCGGGGCGTTCCACTCGCCGCTGATGGAGCCCGCACGCGCCGAACTGGCCGAGGCGATCGCCGAAGCGCCGATCCATACGCCCGTCTGCCCGATCTATCAGAACGTGGACGCCAAACCCCGGACCGATCCGGCCGTTATCCGCGAGAACCTCATCGCCCAGCTCACGGCTCCCGTCCGCTGGACCCAGATCGTGCGGAACATGCTCGCCGACGGCGCGACGGAGTTCACCGAACTCGGCCCCGGCAACGTGCTCCAAGGCCTTATCAAGAAGGTCAACGCCGAAGCCGCCGCCGAGTCCCGCTCGACGCTCTGAGTTCCGGCGCCGCATCCATATTACAAAAAGAACCGTTTGTATATCAAACGGTTCTTTTTTTACATCGAAAATAAACGCCACGGATTCTTAAAAAATTTCAAATATTC
>UROX01000231.1 GCA_900549685.1 uncultured Alistipes sp. | reverse complement strand
GCACCTCAGAAGGTGGATTTCGACAAACTGCCGAAAAATTCGCAGGAATTCATTCAGAAGAATTTCCCTAAGGAAACAGTGAAACTCGTGGAAATGGACCGCGAAGCATCGTGGGACAAGTACACCGTATTCTTCGACAGCGGTACGCAAGTGTCGTTCGAAGGCGGTTCGGGCGACTGCTCGCAGATCGTTATGAAGAACGGTACCGTGCCCGTAACGCTGGTTCCTGCCAAAATCAAGGCCTATGTTGCCGACAACTATCCCGACCGTCGTATCGTGATGATGAAAACGACGGCCGACGGCATCAACGTGGGACTTTCGGACAAGACGTTGCTGGATTTCAACGAAGAGGGCGACTTTACGCAAGCCACGAAGTAATTCGGTCGGTATGCGGTGGCACGGAGCGGGCGGACCTGCTCCGTGCTTTTTTATGTCCGCGCCGAGGATAAACGCTTGGGCGGATTGGAAAATGGCCGGTTGCGAACGCGGTGCGGTCGAAGTACATAGACGGTACCGGTGGCACTGTCCGTCGGGGAAAGAATCTTTGCCCTCGTTTACGGGGTCTGAAGCAGAGAAAGGATGGCCGGTACATCGGCAGGGAAAGCATCGGAACATCGCGCCTTTGCGATCTGCAGAATCGGGGGCTCGATAAGCGATGGCTTTCGGAAAGGAGGCGCAATTACACGAAGGGCCTCCCTGGCGACGACTTCCCGGATCTCGATTTTAAGTTCTGTCGGGGGGGAGCCGACTCGAAAAGGCGACCGGGGATTGCGAACGACAACAGCCGGAACAGGAAGTTACGGCTTGTACATAAAAGGTCATCGGCGGGAGAGGAATTTCCGGAGCAGAATAGCGGCGGACTTTCGTGAAACGTTCGATCGTGCCGGATCGGCATTGCGTCGCGATGTCCGTCGGGGTGTACCTTTCTTTACGAGAGACCGGCACCCGTGAGAGCGCCGGTTCGGATTGTCGCGGGGAAGGCGGTTCGCTACCCGTGATTACATCGGAGTCGTACCGGTGTGCTGGGAACCGGAAGGAGGAACGTCGTTCGGACTGTCCTGTTGCATGAAAAGCGTGCGGGTCGGAAAGGCAAAGACGAGGCCCGCTTCGTCGAAAGAGGTCAGAATCGCCATGTTCATGTCCGATATCGTTTGCGGGACGTTGCCTTGTTTTTCGATGTAATAGTAAAACGTAATGACCAGAGCCGAATCCGCATAGTCCGAAAAATAGGCGGTGACGTCCGACGGATTTTCGGAAACATGTTTCACTTTCGAAGGCAGACTGCGCAGGATGTTCAGCGCCCGTTCCATTTTTTCGGCTCCCGTGTCGTAAGTCAGGCCCAGTTTTACCGTGACCCGGCGCATGGGTTCGGACGTGATATTGACGATGGAGGCATCCGTGATTTTATAGTTGGGATGGCTGGTGATGCGTCGGTCGTAGCCCAGAATCTTCGTGCTCCGCATGCCTACGTCCACTACCGTTCCCTCGAAACCGTTCACACTGATCGTATCGCCGATGCCGAACGGTTTGTCGGTAAAGATAGTGAATGCGCCGAGCACATTTTTCACCGTGTCCTGAGCGGCCAGAGCGAAGGCGATACCGCCTATGCCCAGCGTACCCAGCAGGGCGTTGATATCGACGCCCACGTTGCTCAGGGCCGTTACCAGACCGATGATCCATATCACGACCCGAACTGTCCGTTTGATGACCGGCAGCATCCTGTACATGTTTCCTTCGGAGGTGCGTCCCCAATAGTTCTGGAGCAATCCGCAGAACAGACGGACGAAAATCCACGTGATGTCCAGTATGATGAGTATGCGGTAGGCGTTATCGACGATCTTCGTCAGCGAGTCCGGATATGTCAGACGGTGCAGGGCGATCCAGATGCCCAGGAGAATGACGGCGAATTTCAGCGGAGCTTCGAGCGAGTCGTAAATCATGTCGTCCAGTCGGTTCTTCGTGCGCCCCACGAGCGGGCGGAGAACCTTTTTGCCCAGCAGCGACAACAGTTTGACGAGTACCACGGCGGCCAGTATGATCAGAATGGAAATGCCCCATGCCTGAAGGCTGTTTCCGAAAAGTTCTTTTTCCAACATTGCGTCTTTTTTTCGATTCGAAGGGAGAGCCGTGCTTTCCGATCCCCGGTCCGTGTCCGGTTTTCTCCGGATCGGTACATGCGGAAACTGGCTTCTTTTTCCATGCAGTTCGTTTGCAAATTCTTTTCCAAATTCGATGTCCGGGCCGTGAAAACATGCGGATTCGCAGCGGCCGGATCGGTAAATCCGCTTCGGCCGGAGAGTTGCCGATGACGAAAGGGGACGGTATTTCCGCGTTGCGGAACCTATGGGGCAGGAATGCGTTTCTGGCATATATTTTGGACAAGACGTAATCGAAAATGACAATGCGATATATTGTTGATTTGTAGTTGTTTGTGTTGTTGGTGGTGACTAATGTGCTGTCAGTCATCGGAATTCGGAGGTTATGTCCTGTCGTGCGAAAAAACGTCGGTTCGGCGGTCGGATCACGTTTCGGGGATGTAGGCCCGTTCGAGGATATGATTGCCGGGGTCGAACATCGAAAATTATCGAATTATGAATGTCGGATCAGTCGGAAGTACGATGCGGATATTCTCCGAGCCTTTTTCATCGACGGACTCAGGGAGTTTGTCGGGCAGGAGTACGGTTGTACAAGGCTTTGCCGAAACATATGAAATAACAGCCTCCGGGACTTTGCGGATTTTTGCCGGGCATATGAGGGGACGGAAATTGTCGGAAAGCATTCTGGCCGATGCAAGGCAGACCGACGGGAACCGGACCGCTCAGACCGAAGATCGTATCGACGGAAATGAGGTCCTGGAACAGAACGATGAATTCACCGGCCGTTTCGTGCGGCCGAACCATTAATCAATAAAATCAATCGAATATGAACACGAAAACCAAT
>UROX01000230.1 GCA_900549685.1 uncultured Alistipes sp. | reverse complement strand
GTATACATATTTTCTGTATGCGTACCCGTGTTTTCGGCCGCTTTCGCCATCCGCTCCGCCCAACGTCATTCCCGGCCACAGACGCATTCCGCCCTGCCTCGCCCGGGAGAGGCCACCTGTTCCTAAAGCGAGACGGAAACGCCGAAAAGCGGTATCCGAAACCGACGATACCGCACTCCGATGTGCCGAAGCACCCGAATTCATTTTCCATATCCGACCGCAGCGCTCACGGGCATACATCGCACATCGCTATCAGTCCCGCCTCACGAAAACTCCAAACGCACGGAGATCGATACATCAGAGCATATAGAGACAATCGTACATGAAGGACTCTCATCCGGGAACTGCGATTCGCTACGCCGACCGGCGGCGACTCGCGACCCCTTGCCGCGCTTCGGGTCGGTTCAACCTCGGACAAGATTTGCGGTTACAGACACATAACGATACGACCGTGCCCGTACCGACCCGCAAAAACGAAAGCCTTACAACCGGTCCTGTCGAAACGAGGCTCGGGAGGCGATCCGCAAAACCTTGCATCTGCATTCCGGCGATACGACGAAGGACCATCGCAAAACACACGAAAAAACGAGGAGTGCGACCGACCGGCCGCACCCCTCATTGTATTCTTTCGGCGGTATCCGCGCCGAATCTCCCGTCATCGTCTTTATCCGGAGACGTCTCCGGAAATACAACCGGAGTATATCGCCGCTCTGTCGGAGCGGACCGGCTCACCCCCGCATTCCGCTCACTGCGCGGCGGGACGCTCGAAACGGAATCCGGCCTCTTCGCGCGGCAGATGGGTCTGCGTACGGCCGAACTGCTGGAGATCGAGCGAGATACGGTCGTTCTGCATCTCCCATTCGAGCAACATCCTGTCGTAGCGGGCACCCACGATCTCCCAGTGGAACGGACGGTTCTCGTACCGCCACAGATCGCGGTGGAACGCCTTGAGTTCCTTGGTCATGTCGCGCAGCGAGCCGAGCCGGCTGGCATAGGGCATAATCAGGTCGTAGAGCGCCGTATTGACGGCATAGCCCTTGTCGTCGTCGCGCACGAAGGCGTCGTACAGATCGGACATTTCGGAGGCGAGCACGGCCTTGTGGAAAACGAAATCCATCCGTCGGGCGGCGAATTGCAGGGCCGGGACGGTCTGCCGGTGCAACCGGGCTTGTTCCGCTCCGCGGCAGAACTGCGTGTAGGCTTCTTCGCAGAGCTGCCGCATGCGACGCGACGGAGCGTTCTGCAACCGGTTCTGCTGCGCCACGCCGGCCTCGCTGAACGGCGAGCTATAAGCCATGTCGAAGCTCACGGGACCCATTTCCTTGTGCACGTCCGACAGCGCGACGATCCCTTCGACGAAAGCATGTCCCGGAGCACGGTAGAACGCCCAGTCGAAAGCATCCCGGTAGCGCTCGATGTCCGACTCGCCCTGCTGCCATGCGCATGCGGCGGCGAACACCACGCCGTACCACCCCATATCGAACAGATCTTCGCCCATGTCGTCCCACGAGGTGTCGAGCATACCGACCGAACCGTACTTCTGTCCGTCGCGCACGAAATTGCGGATATTGACCAGATGAGCATGATAATCGGGGAACACCCTGCCGCCGTAGAACGCACCGGGCGCCACGAACACGGGAATGTTCCGGTCGGTATAAGGCCGGATCATATTGTCGAAATTCTCGCGGGGCAGATAGTCCCAGGCCACGGCGACGATGTTCCCGGGCAGCAGGTCGAGCTTTTCGGGATGTTCGGCGGCGATTTCGCCCCAGAACAGCAGTTTCTTACCCTCCAGCGCAGGCAAAGCCGCCACCCGACGCAAATGCCCCAGATAGACGTCCGCATGGGAGCTTTCCGCCACGGCGTCCCGGCTCTTGCCCCGGCCCAGCTCGAACGTCTCGTCACACCCGATATGGATGAACTCCGAGTCGAACCGCGGCACGATTTCGCCCAGATAGTCGCCGATGAACGCATACGAACCCTCCTCGGCCGGGCTGAGAATCTGGCTGCCGTGCTTTTCGCCCAGCGCGGCGTAACGCTCCTGCCGCAACACGTAGTGCAGGTGTCCGAAAGTCTGCTGCTGGGGAATGATCTCGACGTGATACCGCCGGGCGTATTCGATCAGCTCGGCGATCTCTTCGGGCGTGATCGTGCCGCCGTAGGGATTGATGGCGGGATGGAGCTTCGATTCGTAAATATTCTCGGCATAGATGCTGTAACCGTTGATCTTGTATTCCGAAAGGGTACGAACCTGCTGTTTGGCGTATTCGAGCGACGGAATGGGACCGCGGTTCCAGTCGTCCTGCTGCCAGCGGTAGCGCATGGCCGGCACGTCCCGGATGCGCACGGCCGGAACACGGTAGCCATCGGCGGCGGGACGAACCAACTGGCGCAATGTCTGCACGCCGTAAAATACGCCGGCGGCCGTATTGGCCGACACGACGATTCCTTCGGCATCGGCCAGCAGCACGTATCCTTCGGGGTCGAAATCGGCGTCGATAGCCAGATCCGCCGCACGCAGCCGCTCGTCGGCCTGCGGATTGCAGCCCGGCCGCGTCAGCGTCACGGCATTGCGGACACCCGAGCGCGATTTTTTCACGGCCGGACGGATGCCGTACAAGTCGTCGAGATCGTCGAGCAGCGTCGAGGCGGCGAAAAAGTCCTCGGCATCGCCCGAACTCACCTTGACGAGCGTCCGCGCATCGGCCCGGAAATCGTTTCCGCCGGCAACGAGCCGGGCGGGATAGGGAATCAGCGGCAGGGCTTCTCCCTCGGAAGGAGCGGCACCCGCGACGGCGGGTACCCGCAATGCGAGCAGCCCGCACAGAAGAATCGGTAACAGAATTCGGTTTTTCATCGTTTCGTTCGGATAGGTTCGGTTATGGTTTTACGGTCCGACGAAATTAATCATTTCCCGCGAAATTTCCTCCGCGCCGCACGGCATTTCGCCCGGAGCTTCGATGTCCGGCGACGAATTAATTTTTTTATTCGGATAATATTCCTAAATTT
>UROX01000229.1 GCA_900549685.1 uncultured Alistipes sp. | reverse complement strand
GTACATGGTCAGCAGCACGCCGAACACGGAAATTTTCGGGTTCAGCCGCCGCTTGATGGCCCGGAGCGTGCCCATCACCTGCCGTTGTCCTCTTGTGAAAAAGCGAATGGAAAACTAAGTTTGAAACGAAGAAAGAAGATATCCGTTGCCGATTGCCGTCGCAGCATCTTCCGATGGTGGAATAATGGTGGTCGGAAGATCGGACGGCATCGGAAAATCGATTCGAAAGTCAATGACACAGCTATGGAATATTCGATAGAATAAAGTTATCCCTCACCCAGCAAATTATTATTTTATAGTTTCCGGGAGGGCGCTCCATCGTCGGGGCGCCTTCTGTTTTTCGTTAGGGTCGGTGTCCTGTGTTCCTGCGGTCATATACTTAGGGATAATTTGGATGCGGTTTTACGCTGTCGGTTTTCCGAATCCTTTTTCCTGCGGGGTGTCGGAACTGCTTGAAGCGGAGAAATCGTAACCGCGGCTTTACTGCGAGAACCGCTGCCGACCGAACAGAGACGAGTCCGAAAAAACGACGGGATGTAAAGTCGGATATGAGTCTTCCGCTTCGGTGTACCTGTGTTGCTCCGTCTTGTTTGGTCCGCGCAATTTTAAGTTCACGTAAGCGGGTCGATACGTTCAATGTCACGGTTTTGTGACCGTGCGTCGCAACGGGCGGAGAAAGGATGCGGACGGAAATCCGGGTTCATCGAGGTGGAAAGTATTTCCCTTGCCGGTGTGATGTCTGCGGGGGCTTATTCGCGGAGTCGCTTCTTCCCTATTCTTCTGTTTTTCGAAAAATGTCGAGGGGGCGGTACCGGCGGGCCGTAGTGTCCGCTTCGTCGGAAGCGGTCGAGAGGATTCTGGTACGGAGGGAATGCGATGCGTCCGGTACGCTTCGGTTATGGATCCGTTCGGCCGGGGCATAGGCTGGTAGATATATCGCCGATTGAGAAAACGGCGTTCGGATTCTGTCGGGCGTTGAGGTAGAAGACGGGTGGTCGGAGGGAAAAATACGAAAAAAAGCGTCCGTTTTAATGCCGGACGCCCTTTCCCGTAAACGGAAAGCGGCTATCGCTGTACCGTTTTCTTAATGTCTTTTACCCTCAGCTGAGGCGTGACGGTTCCCCGGTAGTGGTTTTCCACGACCGAATAGCAGACGTCGATGCTACGGCCCGAACGTACGTACTCGTAGTGCCGGGGCTGCTGGAACGCGATGGCAGGTATCACCGTGTTGGGTTTCTGGCCCTGGATGAGATCCATTTTCAGGTGCTCCTGCTCGGCGCCCACGAGCCGGGCGTCGCCCCGGTTGCTTACGCCCCGGGTGATGAACACGGGGGCGTTGTTGCCGGGACCGAACGGCTGGAAGCGGTTCAGCGTGGAGCGGAACTGCGGCGTGATGTCGCTGAACAGCAGCGCCGAGTCGATGTCCACCTGCGGTATGAGCATTTCGGGGTCGATATGCGTTTCGACGTATTCGTTGAAACGGCGGGTGAATTCCTCCACGTTTTCGGGCCGCATCGTCAGTCCGGCCGCGTAGATGTGGCCTCCGAAATTCTCGAGCAGGTCGGAACATGATTCCACAGCCTGATAAAGGTCGAATCCGGGCACGCTGCGGGCCGATCCCGTCACGAATCCGTTGCTCATCGTCAGTACGACGGTCGGCCGGTAGTACGTCTCGATGAGGCGCGAGGCGACGATGCCCACGATACCTTTCATCCATTTCGGATTGTAGATCACCGTGCTTTTGCGGGCCTTCATTTCCGGATGGCGCTCGATGATGTCGTGCGCCTCCTGCGTGATGGAACGGTCGATGTTCTTGCGGTCCTGATTGCAGGTGTCGATGAAGGCTCCGTATTCCGAGGCGACCTCCTCGTCGCGGGCGACCATCAGGTATACGGCCGAGTGTCCGCCCGACGGGGCGGCGTTTTCGTCGTCGGAATCGACCTCCATCCGTCCCGCCGCATTGATGCGCGGACCGATCTTGAAAACGATGTCGTCGATGGTGATGGCATGTTTGTCGAGACCGCAGATCTTGATGATGGACTGAAGACCTTTGCCCGGTTTTTCGTTCAGGCGTTTGAGACCGTAGAAAGCCAGAATGCGGTTTTCGCCGGTCAATGGCACGATGTCGGAGGCGATGCTCACGACGACCAGGTCCAGCAGGCGTTCCACTTCCGAGAAAGGCAGACCCTTGTAGAGACAATATCCCTGCAACATCTTGAATCCCACACCGCAGCCCGACAGCTCCTTGAACGGATAGGGGCAATCGACCCGTTTGGGGTCGAGTACCGCCACGGCGTCGGGAATCGTTTCGCCCGGCAGGTGGTGGTCGCAGATGATGAAATCGATGCCTTTGGCCTTGGCATAGGCCACTTTTTCCGTCGCTTTGATCCCGCAGTCGAGTGCGATGATGAGCTTCACCCCTTTGCGCTGCGCATGATCTATCGCCTTGATCGACACGCCGTATCCTTCGGTATAGCGGTCGGGGATATAAAATTGCAGCGAGGGGTGTCCCAGCCGGCGCAGGAACGAATAGACGAGCGCTACCGCCGTCGTTCCGTCCACATCGTAGTCGCCGTAGACCATGACGGGTTCTTCCCGTTCGACGGCCTGGGCCACTCGTTCCACGGCCCGGTCCATATCTTTCATCAGGAACGGATCGTGCAGGTTTTCGAGCTTAGGATTGAAGAATTGCCATGCCTCCTCGTGTGTTTCGATGCCGCGCTGAACAAGCAGGTTGGCAAGGACCGGAGGAATCTCCAGCGCGGTGGCCAGTCGGGCCACTTTAGCCGGTTCCCCCTGCTCCTTGAGAACCCATCTTTTTTCTGCTGACATAACTTTATTTATTTTAATTCGATTTTTAAAATCTCGCCAAAGTGCGCAGTAAAGCGCTGCCCCACCTCTTCGAGCGACGGCTTCAGCCCGGTTTCTCGCTCGATGGAGGTCACTCCCTTGTCGGTAAAACCGCAGGGGTTGATGTGGGAAAAGTAGTTCAGGTCGGTCGTGACGTTCAGTGCGAACCC
>UROX01000228.1 GCA_900549685.1 uncultured Alistipes sp. | reverse complement strand
GCGGTCGTCCGGAAGGGAACGAATCCGCAAAGGGAATTCCGGAACGATACGATAAACGAAAAACCTCGGCAGGAAGGCTTCCTGCCGAGGTTTTTCTTCTGTGAATCATTAATATTTCGAACGGTTCGTCCGCATTGTTCCGATCCGACCGCAAGGCTTTGCGGCCACAGGCCGCGTTCTCCGATCATTTCTCCCTCCTCCCGGCGAAGGGCACGGTGCGATACGAAATGCCCGGAAACAGAGAAAACGGCCGGATGCATACCACGCCCCTGCATCGCATGCCGGGGCAGACGGAACCTATTTCACCAGCTTGGTCTTGTACGCGGCCTTGTATTTTCCTTTGGCCATCGCGGCGAGTTTGCTTTTTATCAACGTCTTGCGCAGGGGCGAAAGATGATCGACGAACATCTTGCCCTCCAGATGGTCGTACTCGTGCTGGATGACACGGGCGGCGAAACCGTCGTACTCCTCGTCGTGTTCGACGAAATTTTCGTCCATGTACCGGATTTTGATGCGCGAGGGACGGCTCACGTCCTCGTTCAGGCGCGGCAGACTCAGGCAGCCTTCGCAGAACAGGGTCTCCTCGCCGCCGCGCTCGTAGATGCGGGCGTTGATGAACGTCTTGCGGAATCCTTCCAGCCGGGGGTCTTCGTCGGCATTCACCGAGGCGTCCACGACGAACACCCGGATATTGCGTCCCACTTGCGGAGCGGCCAGCCCCACGCCGTCCGCCTCGTACATCGTTTCCCACAGATCGGAAAGAAATTTATCCAGCCCGGGATAGTCCGGTTCGATATCGACCGATTCCTTCCGCAACACGGGGGAACCGTAAATGTAAATCGGTAAAAACATATCTGTCAAAAACTTATTATTGCCATCTGCTTCGTTCCTAAACCCGTCACAGCGCAGCCTTCGAGTCGAGATACCCCTGGAGGATGATCGCGGCGCTCACCCGGTCCACCAGCCCTTTATCCTCCCTCCGGCGCTGCTTGGGCACGCCGCCCGCGATGATCGCCTGCATGGCCATGCGCGAGGTGAAACGCTCGTCGAACATCTCGATCTTCACCTGCGGCAGCTCCTTGGCGAGCCGTCCGACGAAGGGACGGATATAGGTATAGGATTCCGAAGGCGAGCCGTCCATCTGCCGGGGCATACCCACGACGATCGTATCGACACCGTTCTGCGGCACATACTTCCGGAGAAAATCCATCAACGTATGGGTCGGCACCGTGTCGAGTGCGCCGGCGATGATCCCCAACGGATCGCTCACCGCCAGCCCCGTCCGTTTGCGTCCGTAATCGACTGCCAGAATTCTGCCCATGCGCCTCGTCTCCTTATCCTGTAATTTTGACGCAAAGTTAAGAAAAAAACCTATCTTTGCGTTTCATACGTTTTCATTAAGAATGACGATCCGAACCCATACCATGAAAAAGACGATTGCGGCGATGCTTTTCGCATCGGCGATTTTCGGACTGCCCGCTGCCGAAGGACAAACCGTAGGCCGGGCCGATCTTCCCATCCGCGATCCGTTCGTGCTGGCCGACACCGCCAGCCGGACCTATTATCTGTTCGGCACGAACCGGGCGCACGAAGGCTACGACGGCTACAAGAGCAAAGACCTCGAACACTGGGAGGGTCCCGCCCCCCTGTTCCGCAAGGACGAGTCGTTCTGGGGCGAAAAGGATTTCTGGGCGCCCGAATGCCACGCCTACCGGGGCAAATACTACCTCTTCACCACGGCACGCGGCAAGGCCGACAGCCTGCTGGGTTCGTACATTCTCGTCGCCGACTCGCCCGACGGACCGTTCCGCGAGCACAGCCGGGGCCGGCTGACGCCCGAAGGCTGGAACGCGCTGGACGGCACGCTGTACGTCGATCCGAAGGGCGATCCGTGGATGGTTTTCTGCCACGAATGGACCCAGCTGGGCGACGGAACCATCGAAGCGGTCCCCCTCGCCAAAAACCTCAAAAAGACCAAAGGCGCTCCGCGCACGTTGTTCAGCGCCTCGCAGGCCCCGTGGGTCCGCTCGCACGTCCCCGGAAAGGGACTGTTCGTGACGGACGGACCGTTCCTGCTGCGCAACGACCGGGGCGAGCTGCTCATGCTCTGGTCGTCGTTCTCCGACGGAGGGTACGCCATCGGACTCTCCCGCTCGCGCAGCGGCGACATACTGGGTCCGTGGGAACATTTCGAGGAACCGCTTTTCTCGAAAGACGGAGGACACGGCATGCTGTTCAGGACCTTCGACGGCCGCCTGCTGCTCTCCATCCACCGGCCGAACCACACGGCCGAGCGGGCCGTCTTTTTCGAGGTGCGCCCGACAGCGGACGGCGGACTGAAGATCGCCGAGACGCCCGTGCGATAACCGGAACGAATATCCGAACGAAAAATAAATAACCCGAAGATAATGACACAGGAAGAACTTTTCAAGAAGCTGGTCGCTCACAGCAAGGAATACGGTTTCATCTTTCCTTCGAGCGAAATCTACGACGGTCTGAGCGCCGTATACGATTACGGACAACTGGGCGTGGAACTCAAGAACAACATCAAGAAATATTGGTGGGACGCGATGACCAAGCTCAACGACAACATCGTGGGTATCGACTCGGCCATCTTCATGCACCCCCGCATCTGGGAAGCGTCGGGCCACGTGGGCGCCTTCAACGATCCGCTGATCGACAACCGCGACTCGAAAAAACGTTACCGCGCCGACGTGCTCATCGAAGACTTCATCGCCAAACAGGACGAAAAAATAGCCAAGGAAGTCGAAAAGGCCCGCAAACGTTTCGGCGAGGCATTCGACGAAGCCAAATTCATCGAGACCAATCCCCGTGTGGCCGAGTACCGTGCCAAACGGGACGCCGCCCACGACCGCATGGTCAAGGCGCTCAACGACAACGACCTGAACGAGCTGCGGCAGATCATCGTGGACAGCGAGATCGTCTGCCCGATTTCTTGCCGGCGCTTTCGACGATCTCCTTGCCGTTTTCGGTTATGTTCATACTGAACTCTGCTTTCACTTCG
>UROX01000227.1 GCA_900549685.1 uncultured Alistipes sp. | reverse complement strand
GAGCACGGCGTATCGCCGTGCTCTGCTTTTGTCGGTATTCTCCGGAAGCCCGAAAACGATCTTATCGAAGAAGCGGTTCCCGTCTTTCCGTTCTCAAACGAATACAGTATTGCCATCCGGTCCGTTTCCGTACGAAAACCCTATTCCGTTCGCGTCTCCGGCCGGACGTCCGATGCTTATCCCAGCCGCTCGATCCGTTCGCGTATGGCCTTGATCTTGGCTTCCGCGTCGTTGCGTTTGGCGTATTCGGTTTCGACCACCTTGGCCGGAGCGTTCTGCACGAAACGTTCGTTCGACAGCTTCTTGAGCACCGAGGCGAGGAAGCCCTCGAGGTATTCGAGTTCGGCTTTCAGCTTGGCGAGTTCCTCGGCCGGATCGATCCTGTCGCCCAGCGGGACGAAATATTCGGTCGTCTTGACGATGAACGAAGCCGCATCGGGCAGTTTGTCCGTCACGGTCCCGATCTCGCTCAACCCTGCCATCTTCGTCAGCATGGGATCGAACTCGGCATGATAGTGCTCGTCGGCAATGACCTTCAGCGACAGCGCCTCCTTGTTGGGAATATTATGCTGTTTGCGGATGTTACGGACCGCCGAAACGACCTCCTTAACCAGCTCGATCCGTTCGAGCAACACGGCGTCGGACGGTTCGACCGCCGGCATCGGGCTGACCATGATGCTCTCGCCGTCTTTCCGGGGAGCCATGTGCTGCCAGATTTCTTCGGTGATGAACGGCATGAACGGATGCAGGATGCGCAGCAGCTTGTCGAAGAATTCCCGCGTCGCGTCGAGCGTAGCCCGGTCGATAGGCTGCCCGTAAGCCGGTTTGACCATTTCGAGATACCAGCCCGAGAACTCGTCCCAGAACAGACGATAGACGAGCATCAGCGCCTCGGAAATGCGGTAGTTGGCGAAGTTCTCTTCGACCTGGCCGAGCGTGCGGTTCAGCATGGAGCAGAACCACTGCACGGCAATACGGTCATTGTCGCTCTGCGCGAGAGAGTCGTCCACGGGCCAGCCGTTCACCAGCCGGTAGGCGTTCCATATCTTGTTCCCGAAATTGCGGCCCTGTTCGCAGAGCGAATCGTCGAACAGCAGGTCGTTGCCGGCTGCCGAACAGAGCAACATGGCCAGCCGCACGCCGTCGGCGCCATACTGGTCCATCAGATCGAGCGGGTCGGGCGAGTTGCCGAGCGACTTGCTCATCTTGCGGCGCAGTTTGTCGCGGACGATACCGGTCAGGTAGACGTTGCGGAACGGTTTCTCGCCCTTGTATTCGTAACCGGCGATAATCATGCGGGCCACCCAGAAAAACAGGATGTCGGGACCCGTGACCAGATCGTTGGTCGGATAATAGTATTCGATTTCGGGGTTGCCGGGATTGTCGATCCCGTCGAACACCGAGATCGGCCACAGCCACGACGAGAACCACGTGTCGAGCACGTCGGGATCCTGCCGCAGGTCCTCCATGGCGAGCGACGGATCTCCGCTCTTCTCACGGGCCAGCGCAAGCGCCTCCTCGGGCGTCTCGGCCACGACATAACCGCCTTTGGGCAGGTAATAGGCCGGTATCTGCTGTCCCCACCACAGCTGCCGCGAGATACACCAGTCTTTGATGTTCTCCATCCAGTAGCGGTACGTGTTCTTGAACTTGGCGGGCACCAGCCGCACGGCATCCTCCATGACGGCTTTCAGCGCGGGCTGCGCCAGCTCGGTCATGCGCAGGAACCACTGCATCGACAGCTTAGGCTCGATAGCCACGTGCGTCCGTTCGGAATACCCCACCTTGTTGGTATAGGCCTCGACCTTTTCGAGCAGTCCCGCTTCGGCGAGGTCCTTTTCGATCCGTTCGCGGACGTCGAAACGGTCCATGCCCGCATAGGCGCCGCCCGCTTCGTTCAGCGTGCCGTTGTCGTTGAAGATGTCGATCACCTCGAGGTTGTATTTCTCGCCCAGCATGTAGTCGTTCACATCGTGGGCCGGAGTGACTTTGAGGGCACCGGTTCCGAATTCGATATCGACGTACTCGTCGCGGATCACCGGAATCGAGCGTCCCACCAGAGGCACGATGACGCGGGCATCCTGCGGCAGGTCGGCATAACGCGGGTCGTTCGGATTGACGCACAGGGCCGTATCGCCGAGAATGGTCTCGGGCCGCGTCGTGGCCACCACCAGAAAACGGTCCGTCCCCTCGATCATGTAACGCAGGTAGTAGAGCTTGCCCTGCGACTCGCGGTAGATCACCTCCTCGTCCGAAAGGGCGGTCTGCGCGGCGGGGTCCCAATTGACCATACGGACACCCCGGTAGATCTTGCCTTTGTTGTACAGATCGACGAACACCTTGATGACGCTGCGGCTCATCTCGGGGTCCATCGTGAACTTGGTCCGTTTCCAGTCGCACGAAGCACCCAGCTTACGCAGCTGGCTGAGGATGATACCGCCGTGCTTTTCTTTCCACTCCCATGCGTGCCGCAGAAATTCCTCGCGGGTCAGCGAATTCTTGTCGATCCCCTCGGCCTTGAGTTTCTGCACCACCTTGGCCTCCGTGGCAATCGAAGCGTGGTCGGTTCCCGGCACCCAGCAGGCGTTCTTGCCCTGCATGCGGGCGCGGCGGATCAGCACATCCTGTATCGTCTCGTTGAGCATGTGCCCCATGTGCAGCATACCGGTCACGTTGGGCGGCGGAATGACGATCGTATAGGGTTCCCGTTCGTCGGGCGTCGAATGAAAAAAGTCGTGACGCATCCAGTAGTCGTACCATTTCTGTTCGATCTCCCGAGGCGTATATTTGGCTCCGATTTCCATAGATTTTCCGAATTTTAGCGTTTATCCCGCAAAAGTAATAATTTCCGCCGAATTCTGTTCCTGATACACCCTGTCGAACGGCAGCTTCATCCGTTCCCGACCGTTTCATTTTCAGATACGCCCCCGGGAAATGCCCGGCTGTATGCGGGACCCGCATACAGCGAAAGTTTCGGCAGGAATTTTGCCCGGAGAGGAGGCGACCGTTCCGCACAGGCCTTGTCTGCGGCACACAGGCCGTCCGGACGACAATATTTCGAC
>UROX01000226.1 GCA_900549685.1 uncultured Alistipes sp. | reverse complement strand
CTCTGTCGGGGTGAGCTGGCACACGCTC
Source organism: uncultured Alistipes sp. (assembly GCA_900549685.1). GTDB lineage: Bacteria > Bacteroidota > Bacteroidia > Bacteroidales > Rikenellaceae > Alistipes_A. The sequence continues at coordinate 3,053 of UROX01000226.1, read as the reverse complement.
GGCTGGCGGACGATGATGCTGCAAACGGCAGGCAATGCCGCGCTGCTCCCGCCAAGAAAAAGTAAACTACGGATTTAAAATCGAAACAAATCATCAAGGAGATTTAAACAATGAGAAAAGCGAAGCCTAAAAAGCGAATTCTACTTCCAGATCCCAAGTTCGGAGACGTGCTTGTGACCAGGTTCGTCAACAACCTTATGCTGGATGGTAAGAAGAGTATTGCCTACACGATTTTCTATGACGCCATAGATATCGTCGGCGAGAAGATGAAGGATGCGGACAAGGCTCCTCTGGATATCTGGAAAAAAGCCCTCGAAAACATCACTCCCCAGGTGGAAGTGAAATCGCGTCGCGTGGGCGGTGCTACTTTTCAGGTACCTACGGAAGTGAGACCCGAGCGTAAAGTTTCATTGGCAATGCGAAACCTTATCCTTTACTCTAAAAAACGCGCAGGTCGTTCCATGGCTGAAAAGATGGCTGCCGAAATTCAGGCTGCATACAACGAAGAAGGCGCTGCCTTCAAGCGTAAGGAAGAAATGCACCGTATGGCCGAAGCCAACAAAGCGTTTGCACATTTCAGGTTTTAATTAGCGCAGAAGAGAATCAATCAAGTATGGCAAGAGATTTAAGATACACCAGAAATATCGGTATCATGGCCCACATCGATGCCGGTAAGACGACCACCTCGGAGCGTATTCTTTTCTACACTGGTAAAACGCACAAGATCGGCGAAGTACACGAAGGCGCCGCTACGATGGACTGGATGGTGCAGGAACAGGAACGCGGTATCACCATCACGTCGGCCGCGACGACCGCTTTCTGGCACTACAAGGACCAGACCTACCAGATCAACATCATCGACACCCCGGGTCATGTGGACTTCACGGCCGAGGTGGAACGTTCGTTGCGTGTGCTCGACGGCGCCGTGGCTACGTTCTGCGCCGTGGGCGGTGTCGAACCCCAGTCCGAAACCGTGTGGCGTCAGGCCGACAAATACCGGGTGCCCCGTATCGGATACGTCAATAAGATGGACCGTATCGGCGCCGACTTCCTGAACGTCTGCGCTCAGGTGAAAGACCGCCTCGGAGCCAACGCGCTTCCGGTCGTACTGCCTATCGGTGCGGAAGACAAATTCTCCGGTCTGATAGACCTTATATATAATAGGGCCATCGTTTACGACGAAGCCAAAAAGGCCGAACTCGTCAATTATACCTACGAGGAAATCCCCGAAGGCATGAAGGCCGAAGCCGCCGAATGGCGTGCCAAGCTGATCGAGGAAGTAGCTTCGGTGGACGATGCGCTGATGGAGAAATTCTTCGAGGATCCCGATTCCATCACTCCGGACGAACTCATCTCCGCTATCCGCAAGGCGACGATCTCGATGACGGTCGTTCCGATGCTCTGCGGTTCTTCGTTCAAAAACAAGGGCGTGCAGTTGCTGCTCGACTATGTGATGGCTTTCCTGCCCTCGCCGGTGGATATCGACGCTGTGGTGGGTACCGATCCCAACACGGGCGAAGAAACTTCCCGTAAACCGACCGAAAATGATCCGTTCTGCGGACTCGCTTTCAAGATCGCTACCGACCCGTTCGTGGGCCGTCTGGCGTTCGTGCGCGTTTACTCCGGAAAACTCGAAGCCGGATCGTATGTACACAACAGCCGTTCGGGTAAGAAGGAACGTATCAGCCGTATCTATCAGATGCACGCCAACAAGCAGAATCCGATGGAAGTGATCGGCGCCGGCGATATCTGCGCCGCTGTCGGTTTCAAGGATATCCGTACCGGCGATACGCTCTGCGACGAACAGCACCCCATCGTGCTCGAATCGATGACGTTCCCCGAACCGGTGATCGGTCTGGCCATCGAACCCAAAACGCAGAAAGACCTCGACAAGCTGGGTATCGCGTTGGGTAAACTTTCCGAAGAAGACCCGACCTTTACGGTCAAGACCGACGAAGACAGCGGCCAGACCGTCATCAGCGGTATGGGTGAGCTGCACCTCGAAATCATCGTCGATCGTCTCAAACGCGAATTCGGCGTGGAAATCAACCAGGGTGCTCCTCAGGTGAACTACAAGGAATCGCTCAAATCGACGGTTCAGCATCGCGAAGTCTTCAAGAAACAGACGGGCGGTCGCGGTAAGTTCGCCGATATCGTGTTCGAAATCGGTCCTGCCGAAGACGGCAAGATCGGTCTGGAATTCGTCGATGTGGTCAAGGGCGGTAACATTCCCAAGGAATACATGCCCGCTATCCAGAAAGGTTTCGAATCTTCTATGACCAACGGTCCGCTGGCCGGCTTCCCGCTCGACAGCATGAAGGTTACGGTGCTCGACGGATCGTTCCACCCGGTGGACTCTGATGCTCTCTCATTTGAAATCTGTGCCCGTAGTGGTTTCCGTGAAGCGGCGAGAAAAGCCTCTCCCGTTATTCTGGAACCGATCATGAAGGTCGAAGTGGTGACGCCTGAAGAAAACATGGGTGACATCATCGGCGACCTGAACAAACGTCGCGGACAGATCGCCGGCATGGAATCGCGCGGTAACGCCCGTGTGGTAGACGCCAAGGTGCCTCTGTCGGAAATGTTCGGTTACGTTACGGTACTGCGTACGATTTCTTCGGGTCGTGCTACCTCTTCGATGGAATTCTCTCACTTCGAAGAAGTTCCTGCCGGTCTGGCCAAAGAGATCGTAGAAAAGTCAAATGGTAAAAAGGAACAGTAGAATATCAGAATTATGAGCCAAAAAATAAGAATTAAACTGAAATCGTACGATCACAACCTCGTCGATAAATCGGCCGAAAAGATCGTCAAAACTGTGAAAGGCACAGGCGCAGTTGTCAGCGGCCCGATTCCGCTGCCGACGCAGAAGAAGATTTTTACCGTGAACCGCTCGACTTTCGTCAATAAGAAAGCCCGCGAACAGTTCCAGTTGAGCACTTTCAAACGGATTCTCGATATTTACAGCTCGACTCCGAAAACAATCGATGCTCTGATGAAACTCGAACTGCCCAGCGGCGTCGAAGTCGAAATCAAGGTTTGATGACGGAACCGGT
>UROX01000225.1 GCA_900549685.1 uncultured Alistipes sp. | reverse complement strand
AAACGGTCTCCGGAATCGTCTCGCTGCCCTGTATATCGTAGGGAGGATCGGCGAAAACGATGTCGAACCGTTTGGTACAGCTTTTCAGATAAAGAAAGCAATTGGCTTTGACGGCGAAGATATTGTCGAAACCGAACTTCCGGGCCGTTTCCTTGATATAATTATGGTGTACCGCATTGATTTCGACCGAAACGACCGAAGCCGCCCCCCGCGAAGCGAACTCGTAGCTGATGGACCCCGTACCGGAAAACAGGTCGAGCACCTCGGCGTCCTCGATCCCGATATGGGAAGAAAGAACGTTGAACAGATTTTCCTTCGCGAAATCCGTCGTGGGACGGGCCCGCAAATTTTTGGGCGGCTGAATGATCCGCCCCCGGTGAATACCGCTAATAATTCTCATGGCACATTCTGATTAAAGGCAGAATTTCCGCCGCCTCGTCTCCGGAAACGCCGCGCGACGAAACCCGCAACCGGGACACACGGGGGAAATAACGCGCCGCTGCTTTCACCGCATCCGGCGCACCCTCGCCGCAAATCCCGATACGGAACCGCAGGTGGGGATACTCGACCCGCAGCCGGTTCAGATAATACAACAGATCGGCATCGCACCGACAGGGCTGTACGCGCGCGCACAACAGTCCGTCGCCGGAAAAAGCGGTCAGGTGCACCGATCCTCCGCAGAGAAAAGCCTCGACAGCCGGTTTCGAGGAACGTCTCCATGCCGCCGACACCTGCAGGGGATGGACGACGGAAGCACCCGGGAAAAGCTCCCGCGTCCGGCGCCATGTCTCCGTCCCGACATACATCGCCGCGACGATGTCGCCGACAGGTTCGGACACGACCAGTTCGTCGTCCGGAGCGACATTCATTCCGCCGACGGCCAGATAACGCCCGGCATCCTCCCGCTCGAACCACGCCCGGGGCACGAGACACACCCGGTCGGTATCGGGAAGCAGGCACACGCCCTCCGGAGAGCCGGACTCCGGGAAAAGCCCGGGAACCGCACGCAAAACCTCCGATATATTCTCGCTGCGCCCTACCCGACCCGTCAGGAGTATCCGTCCTTCCCGGCCTATGCAATAACGTATCGCGTTTTCGGATACGAGCAGATAGGCACGCATCCCTTTCGTCTTCTCCATAAAATTGTTTCTCTCTGTCTTCCTTCGCAGGCGTATTCCGTCCGGGACGACCGTTCCACGGGACGAATCGTCCCGGAACCGGGTTTTCCGTACCCGTTTTTTGATTAAATTTGTATCCGGATCGGGAATCGCATGGGGTTTCCGGCAAACCGAAAACAGCCTATGCTCGCAGACCATATCGCCTCCCAAATTTACAAGAATTTCGGATTCGAGCCAACTCCGGGGCAAAAAAACGCCGTGGACCGCCTGGCGGCTTTCCTGTCCGGAGGCCCGGCGGACAGGATTTTCATTCTCAACGGCTATGCGGGCACGGGGAAAACCTCGTTGATCGCGGCGCTGGTCAGGACACTCGCCGAGATGCGTCTGCGCACCGTCCTGCTGGCTCCGACCGGACGGGCGGCCAAAGTGATGAGCCGGTACGCCGGGCAGAAAGCCTTCACGATCCACAAGAAAATCTACCGCCAGAAATCGCTCGCCACGGCCGACGCCCGTTTCTCGCTCGACTACAACAAGGAGAAAGACGCCGTGTTCATCGTGGACGAGGCCTCGATGCTGTCCAACTTCTCGCCGGACGGATCGCTGTTCGGCACGGGCCAACTGCTCGACGATCTGATCGCTTATATCCGGCAGGGAAAAGACTGCCGGCTGATCCTCGTGGGCGACACGGCCCAGCTTCCGCCCGTGGGACTAGAAGAAAGCCCCGCTCTGGACGCAGAATACATGCGGGGATACGCCGAGACGGAGACCGTGCTGATGGACGATGTGGTCCGGCAGAGCGACCGGTCGGGCATTCTGTTCAACGCCACGCTGGTCAGGTGCATGCTCGATGCCGGAATCATCGACATTCCGATGTTCGACACCTCGTTCGAGGATGTCGAGGCCGTCGAGGGAGGCGAGATCCTTGAGGCAATACAGGACGCCTACGACCGTTACGGAAGGGAGGAGACGGTCGTCATCACCCGGTCGAACAAACGGGCCAACCGGTTCAACGAAGCCATCCGGCGACACGTGCTTTTCGCCGAGGAGGAGATCGAATCGGGCGACCGGCTGATGATCGTCAAGAACAACTACCACTACACGGGCAAAGAGGAGGACTGCAAGGCCGACTTCATCGCCAACGGCGACACGGCCGACCTGCTGCGTATCCGCAAATTCGAGGATTTCTACGGTTTCCGGTTCGCGCACGCCCGGCTGCGGTTTCCCGATTACGACGAGATGGAACTCGAATGCAAGGTCCTGCTCGACACCCTGGCGAGCGAATCGCCCTCGCTGACCCGCGAACAGGCCGACCGGCTGTTCTTCGCCGTGGCCGAAGATTACGCCGAGATTCCGTCCAAGGCCAAACGATACAAAGAAGTGAGGGAAAATCCCTATTTCAACGCCATGCAGATCAAGTTCGCCTATGCCGTCACCTGCCACAAGGCACAGGGAGGACAATGGCGCTGCGTATTCGTCGATAAAATGCTTTTCGGCGAAGAGACGATCAGCCGGGACCTGCTGCGCTGGCTCTACACCGCCCTGACCCGGGCGACCGAAAAATTATATTTTATCAACTTCGACGAGCGGTTTTTCGAGCCGAAATGATTATTTTTACCCCGCGATTCATCAATATTTAAGAATACTTTGACCAAAGAGAAAAAATACGTCGAAACGCCGCTTATGAAGCAATATTACAGCATCAAAGCGGTACACGGCGACGCGATCCTGCTGTTCCGGGTGGGCGACTTCTACGAGACGTTCGGAGACGACGCCATCCGCGCCAGCAAAATACTGGGCATCACGCTCACCAAACGGGCCAACGGCTCGGCTTCGTCCGTCGAACTGGCCGGTTTTCCGTACCATGCCGTCGATACCTACCTGCCCAAACTGGTGCGGGCCGGCGAACGGGTGGCGATCTGCGAACAGCTCGAAGACCCGAAAACGACGAAGAAAATCGTCAAGCGGGGCGTGATCGAGCTGGTCACACCGGGCGTGT
>UROX01000224.1 GCA_900549685.1 uncultured Alistipes sp. | reverse complement strand
ATCCGCATAGCAGAATCCATATAGCAACAGTCGTTATTTTACTTTTTTCCTGTTTCATATTATCAATAATCATCTTGCTCATATTTTTGTCGCAAAAATATCTGGCACAAAACGGCTACACAATCAGAATCTTACCGAAACGGAGAAATCGGCTTCGCAACCGTCCGAATCCGCCTTCGAAACAAAAGCGGAGGTATCCGTTCACTTGCTTCCGAACAGCCGCCTTCACGCCGATACGACAGGAAGATGCAGAAAATGCACGCCAGAATCATTCGTTCGGAGCTGTCAGAAGTGCGCTTCCCTGCGTAATCCCGATCTTGGCGAAGGCGTTGCCTACCGTCATTACCACGTCGATCTTCCGCGGCTCCCGTCCGTCGCTCTCTTTCAGGGCGACATACAATTTGTTCGGACTTTCGGACGGCACGACGATTTCGTACCACTCGTTCTCGAACTTCATAAACCCGAAATCCTCGCCGTGAATCATCCGGTTTTCGCCCTTCGCTTCGTATTGGACGGTGGAAATCCACCAGCCTTTGTAATTTTTCATCGTCACGCCGGCCGAGCCGCCCTGCGGCGGAACGGTTATTTCCCAACAGTCCGTCTTGATCGGATCCCAATCGCCGTCCTCACGGGTACATGCTACTGCCGGTGCCGCGATTGCAAGTAAGCAAAAGCCGTATTTCAATAGTTTCATACGTGTATATATTTTCGATTCGCGGCAATATTAGTACGAAAGGGGCTTACTCCGCAAGCGAAAAATATCCCAACCGACTGAAATGACCTCCGAAGCGGCGAATCAGCCTTTCGAACTTTTCGGCAGTTCATGCGTCTGTTTCGGAAGCGGATTTCGCCGTTTCGGTCATTTTTCGTGTGTTTGCGTGCGTCTTATTTCTGTACTTTGCACGAAAACAATATCTTTGCAAAGATGAATGCAACAAAAACGATACTCGACTGGAAGAATGTCGTATGGCTGTCGCTCGTCAGCTATGCGCTTTACACGACGCTGTGGCTGGTTATAGACGATGAGATCTGGCACGCTCCGGGACAGTTCTCCGTCACCGAGATGGCGGTCGATTTCTGCATGTGCGTACTCTTCGTCGGGTTTTCGCTGCTTTACAGCCGCACCATTCTGCGGATTCTGCCGATGCGCAACCGTCCCTATGTGCGCCTTCTGCTTATGGTCTGCATCCTCTTTCTGCTCAACAATGCGATGGCCTACGCGATGACCGTCCTGTGCGACGCGATATGGGGCGACGGAAGCGACGAACTGTTCCGTATGCAGGGCATCTACACGTACGGCATGGTCGCCACGTTCGTCTCGTGCATCTACTCCAATGCTTTCTATCTGGAGACCTACATGCACACCGAGAACGAGAAACGGCGGCTGGAAATTGCGCTGCTCAAGGAGCAGGAGGTGGCGTTGCAGTCGCAGCTCGATGCGCTGAAATCGCAGATCGACACCCATTTCATGTTCAACAATTTCAGCATTCTGGCTGAACTGATCGAGGAGGATCGCGTGCTGGCGGGAAAGTTCCTCGCCAACCTTTCGAAGGTTTATCGCTACATCATCCAGAACATGAAGCGCCACAAAGTGCCCGTCGGCGAGGAGATTGCCTTTCTGGATGCCTACCTTTACCTGATCGAGATGCGATACGGCAAAGCCGTCGTCGTCCACATAGAGAACGATGTGCGCATCGCCGACGGCAGCATCCCGCCCGCCTGCCTGCAACTGCTGGTCGAGAACGCCATCAAGCACAACCGCCATTCGGCCGAGGAACCGCTGCATATCGATATCCGGCGCGAGGGGAACCATATATCGGTCTGCAACCCCGTTGCACCGCTTTTCTCTGCGGCGGAGCCTTCGACGGGCATCGGTCAGAAGAACATCGCCGAACGTTACGCGCTGCTCAGCGACCGGCAGATGATCGTCAGCTTTACCCGAGATACATACGCTGTCAAACTACCCATCCTTGAAAATTAGTATGAAACATATCCTTATTCTCGAAGACGAACAGCGCAACGCCAACCGGCTCGTCCGGCTGCTGAAAGAGATCGTGCCTGAAGCACGTATCGACGGCCCGCTGGTGACCATCGAAGCGGCGGCGGAATTTCTGCGCAAGGCTCCGGCGTCCGACCTTATCCTCGCGGACATCCGCCTCTCGGACGGATTGAGTTTCGAAGCGCTGAAAGAGGCGCCGCCCGCCGTGCCGATTATCTTCACGACCGCCTACGACGAGTATGCCGTGCAGGCGTTCAAGTATAACAGCTTTGACTACCTGCTTAAACCCATAGACGCAGACGAACTCGCCGCAGCGATCGAGAAGGTCGGACGCAGCGGCCGCAACACATCGGACGAACCCCTGCGCCAGCTCTTCGAGGCCCTGCAACAGGGCGGTTGCCGCTACCGCGAGCGGTTCTTGCTGCCGTACCGCGACGGCTACAAGACCGTTTCGGTAAGGGAGATAAACCACATATTCACCGAAAACAAAATCGTGCGCCTGCATCTCGACGATGGCACCTCGGAGTCTGTTTCCGTGAGCATGGACGAACTCGAACGACAGCTCGATCCGACCCGCTTCTTCCGCGCCAACCGCCAGTACATCGTCTGCATGGAGAGCATCCGCTATCTGGGCAACTATTTCGGCGGCAAACTCGTCCTGCGCCTGCACCATTATCCCGACGCCGAAATAATCGTCAGCAAGGAGAAGGCCCAGCGTCTCAAGGAGTGGATCGACAGGTAGTCTCCGACCTGCTATAACAAGAGATTTCATACGAGAGGAAGTTCCGAGTACCGGGCTTCCTCTCGTTCGTTTTTACAATCTGCACATTTTTTCGATGTCCGCAAACGGCGCTTCGGCAGCCGATTTCTCCGTTTCGGAAAGATTCTCCTTTCCTCTTGTTGAAAAAGCGTTTAATATTACACGGGAAATCAAAACATTTTTAATTTGTTTGACTGCTCTACTGACAGGCTGTCATAAGGAAGTAGCCGACCCTATTGGTATTGATGATACAGATCATATAAAACTTTCCGCAAAGGAGCTGCTTTTCGATGCCACTGCATCCAAGCAGCCCGTGACGACCGAAGGTGATTTTTGGTGGATGGACCGGGCTGTTTACGTGGATGGCAAGCGCATCGATACCGATGATCCGACGCTGAAAATTGAAATGGGAATTCTTGATGGGTTTGGTTCCGTG
>UROX01000223.1 GCA_900549685.1 uncultured Alistipes sp. | reverse complement strand
GCAATTGCATGTCTCGACGAACCGAAGTTTCCGCCGGCGTTTTCCACTCCGACCGATGTCATCGCGATCTCCGCCCGGAAAGCGTGAAGACGGCGACGAACAACGGAAACGACGGGACGCATCACCGCGAGCAGCTTTCTCGCATCCGCCGAAGAGCGGGACCGGATTCGGCTGTCTTCGTTATTTTTCGTACCTTCGTCCCCGAAAACGGAAAAACATGAGACTGACTTTTCTGGGAACAGGCACATCGCAAGGCGTACCGGTCATTTCGTGCCGGTGCCGGGTATGTCTTTCGCCGGACGAAAAAGACAAGAGGCTGCGCACGTCGGCCCTCGTCGAGACGTCCGACACGACGATCCTTATCGACGCGGGACCGGATTTCCGCCAGCAGCTGCTCCGGGCCGACGTCCGGAAAATAGACGGCATTCTGCTCACGCACGAGCACAAGGACCACATCAGCGGTCTGGATGATGTGCGGGCATTCAACTACACGACCGGCCGGCCGGTCGATCTGTATGCCGAGCCGAGGGTACAGCAGCGTGTCAGACAGGACTTCGACTACGCTTTCGCGGAACATCCCTACCCGGGCGTACCCGAAATCGAACTGCACACCGTTTCGCCCGACACGCCTTTCCGGGTGGGAGGCGTCATCGTCGAACCGATTCGGGGCCTCCATTACAAACTGCCCGTTTTCGGATTCCGGATCGGACCGCTGGCCTACCTGACCGATATGAACCGTATCGAGGAAAAAGAACTCGACAAGATCGCCGGCGTCGATACGCTCGTCATCAACGCCCTACGGAAAGAGCCGCATCTGTCGCACTTCACGCTGGACGAGGCTTTGCAGATCATCCGCCGGGTATCGCCCCGCATGGCCTACCTCACGCACATTTCGCACCAGATGGGACGTCACGCCGAAGAAGAGACCGCCCTGCCCCCGAACATCCGCTTCGCCTACGACGGACTCAGCATCGAAATACCCGACCGACCATGACCGACCTGCTGCTTATCACACCGCCCTTCGTCCAGCCCAACTGTCCCTATCCGGCGACGGCCTACCTGAAGGGCTACCTCGGACGCAAGGGGTATGCTGTGGATCAGGCCGATCTGTCCGTCGAACTGACGGGAGCCGTATTCTCGAAAGAATTCCTGCGCGGCATCTTCGACCGCTACACCAGAAGCGGGGACGCGAACATCCGGCGCATCCATGCGTTGCGCGGCCGGTACTGCGCGACGGTGGACGCCGTGACGGATTTTCTGCGCCGCGGCGACGACACGCTGGCCCACCTGATCTGCAACGGCGACTACCTTCCGCAGGCGGGACGCTTCGATGCGGCGGAAGGACTCGGCGACTTTTTCGGCACGCTGGGCACGACCGAATGCGCCAAATTTCTTTGCACGCTATACTTGCAGGACCTGAGCGACTTTATCCGGGCGACCGTCACCGACAAGTTCGAAATCGTCCGCTACGGCGAACAGATCGCGCTGGCCATCGAGTCGTTCGACCGGATCGAGGAAGAACTCGCGTCGGCGCCGAATCCGATCGAGGAACGGATGTTCGAACTGCTCGAAGCGCACCTCGCCGCCTCGGATCCCGCCTGCGTAGGGTTCACCGTCCCGTTTCCGGGCTGTCTGCTCTCGGCGCTGCGCTGTGCGCAATACATCCGACAGCACAGGCCCGACATCCGCATCGTCATGGGAGGAGGGTATCCCTCCACAGAGCTGCGCAGCATGAGCGACAAAGGGATTTTCCGCTACATCGACTACTTGGTACTCGACGACGGCGAGCTTCCGCTGGAGAGGATTCTGTCCGGTGCTCCGCTCGTACATACCTACACGGCCGAAGGCTACCACGAGGGCGAAGGTACCGTATCGCACCTCGAACGGGGATGCCCCGATTTCAGTGGTCTCCCCCACCGGGCTTACATGTCGCTGATGGAGGTGACCAACCCCATGCACCGGCTCTGGAGCGACGGACGCTGGAACAAAATGACCCTCGCCCACGGGTGCTACTGGGCCAAATGCGCCTTCTGCGACACCTCGCTCGACTATATCTGCCGGTACGAGAGCGTTCCGGCGGCCCGTTTCGTGGACTGGATGGAGCAGGTCATGGCCCAAACGGGCAGCCGGGGATTCCATTTCACGGACGAGGCCGCTCCGCCCAAACTGCTCAAGGAAATTTCGTTGGAGATCCTGCGGCGCGGACTGAGCGTCGTCTGGTGGACCAACATCCGTTTCGAGAGCGGCTATACGGGCGACCTGTGCCAGTTGATGGCCGCGGCCGGCTGCATCGCTGTATCGGGAGGACTCGAAACGGCTTCGAACCGCCTGCTCGAGCGCATGAACAAGGGCGTGACGATCGAACAGGCCGCCCTCGCCATGCGGAACTTCTGCTATGCCGGCATCATGGTGCACACGTACCTGATGTACGGATTCCCGACCCAGACCCTACAAGAAACCGTCGATTCGCTGGAAGTCGTGCGGCAGCTGTTCCGGGCCGAACTGATCCATTCCGCCTTCTGGCACCGCTATGCCATGACTGTCCACAGTCCGAGCGGCGCGGCACCGGAACGGTACGGCGTAAGACGGCGCAACGAACGCGTCAATCCGTTCGCCAACAACGAAGTGCCGTTCGTCGAGAACAGAGGATACGACATCCGTCTTGCCGGCGAGGCGCTCCGCAATGCGCTGGCCAACTACATGTACGGCAACGGACTCGAACGCCCGGTTCACAAATGGTTCGCCGGCAAAGCGCCGGTCACGACCGTGGACGCCGCCCTCGTCGCCGACCAGCTCATACGCCCCGACGCCGCCCGGCTGTACGACGAAAAGGCCCGGCTCGTGTGGATCGGCATCGCCGAACGCCACGACGAGGAGGGACTGACCGTCTACGGCGCATCGGGGTCGAAACACGTGAGGTTCAAACCGCACGAAACGGAGTTTCTGCTGCGTATCCTGCCCCTGGCCGCCGCCCTCGACCGTCGGTTTACGTTCGCGGAGGCCGCCGGAATTTTCCGGGAGTATTCCGACGAGAGTTTCGTAGCTTTCTACCTCTCGAAAAAATGGGACATCATGCGCTCCTACGGATTGCTCCAGATATGATACGATCTTTCGAAGACCCGTTTTCGAAAGACGCACGAAAAAGAAAAGACACGCGACGAACCCGCCGAAGAGGTTCCGACACGTAAAAAACGCGAAAACCCCGAAACAACTTCGTCATCGAGCAACCTTCACGATGCTCGTACAATTAGCACGGGTACTAATCGAAACGACTCGAACCGGTTTCCCTGAAAAAGCGAAG
>UROX01000222.1 GCA_900549685.1 uncultured Alistipes sp. | reverse complement strand
CATTAAAGTATATAGATGTCTATATTTAATATACATGTAACCTGAAAACTGCATTTCTGATTATTTTTGTAGTAAAAAAGTTTGAATAAGCCGGGCATGGAGAAAAACGACCTTAACGATTTGCTTATTTCTGTGAGCGAGAATGATGATTATGCTTTTCGGGTTTTCTATGATCTCTATTACCGGAGCGTTTTCCGGTTCGCCTACTATTTTCTGCGCAACAGGAAGGTGTGCGGTGAGGTCGTGAGCAACGTCTTCGTCGCGATCTGGAAATCGCGTGTCTCATTGCGGCGGATCGGCAACGTCGAAGCCTATCTCTATGTCGTCGCCCGCAATGAATCGAACCGTTACCTGAGGGAGTGCCAGGCGCAGCGACGATGTTTGTCGCTCGAAGAGATTCCCGTCGCGGTGATAGACCGCAATTCCCCCCCCCACGATGCAGATACGCCTGATAGCGGCCTGATTGAATCGGAAATAGAAGAGTTGGTGGGACGTCTGGTCAATGACCTTCCCGAACGCTGCCGCACGGTATTCCTGCTCAATAGGCAGGAAGGGTTGTCGTCGCGTGAGATTGCCGAGGTGCTGTCGCTGTCGGAAAGCACGGTGCGCGTTCAGATCAAGATCGCCGTCGATAGGATCGTGGCGGGGATTCGCAAACATTATCCCGACCTGAAGCTGGTTTCGCTGCTCATGTTCTTGTTCTCGTCGCGTTTCTGACGATAAGATCGAAAAAATACGAAAAAAGCCGCGGTTCCCGTAAACGGAATCGCGGATTTCGTACTCTCTAACTATATACACGACTAAAGGAGAAATCATGCGAATTGAGGATACGAAAAAGGAGCCGGAGATAGCGGAGATGATCGAAGGTTCGGAAGGCGATCGCCGCAGGCTGTCCGAATTGCTGGACGGCATTCGGGTGGGCCCCGGAGTTGATGCCATGGCCGATGAGATGCGGGAAGTGGTGTGGGCCGATGTCCGCTTGCGCATCCGCCGCCGAGGACTCCGGATGCGGATTGCACGCTATGCTGCGGCTGCGGCCGTCATGGTGGGCGTGATCTGCGGCAGTTGGTTTATGGGTGGGCTGAGGGTCGAGAACCGTCTCGTGGCCGAGGCGCATCCTGTGGTCATCTCGACACCGCGGGGTGTGAAGTCCGATGTGATACTGCCCGACGGTTCGCGGGTGCGTCTCAATGGTGGTACGCGCATCGTTTATCTGACCTTGTTCGGCGATCAGCGCCGCGTGGAGGTGGACGGCGAAGCCTATTTCGAGGTCGAGCACGATGCCCGCAGGCCGTTCGTTGTTGTCACGGGAGAAGTCTCTTCGACGGTGCTCGGTACGACCTTCAACGTGCATGCTTATTCCGAGGACGAAGATTACCAGATCACACTGGCGACGGGCAGCCTGCTGGTGGACGGTGGACGCGAATCGCGGAGCGTACGGCTGCGGCCCGGCGAGCAGGGATTCTTCGAACGCACCTCCGGGATGTTGTCGCTGCGCCGGGTGAATGTCGATCATGTACTTTCGTGGCAGGAGGATAAGCTCTATTTCCGGGCCGAACCGCTGGCGTCGATCGCTCAGACGCTCGAACGGCAGTTCAACGTCGACATTGTGATTGCGGACGAACGGCTGCGCAAAATCTGTTTCACGGGCGAATTCGTCGACGGCGAGAACATCCATGAGATCATGCGGATTATCTCAGCCGACAGCCGCATCCTCTACCGGAACCGCAAGAACCGTTTCGAACTTTACAGAAACCGATAGGAACAAAGAGAGAGTCAACCTAACTTTTTTCACTACAACCTAAATTTTAAACCTTATGAGTACAAATTCTACCAGCAGGAGGCCCTTTCGGGGTCTTTTCGGGCGGCGGACGCTGTGCCGACTGAGCGGATTGCTGACGCTGTGTTGGTTCACGGTCGCGACGCAGGCCCTTTACGCGCAGAATCCCGTGATTTCGTTGACGCTGAAGGATGCCACTGTGCGCGAGGTGATCGAAGCGGTCAAGGCGCAGAGCGGCTACTCGTTCTGGTATCGCGAGAGTGAAATCGACCTGCGGAAACGCGTTTCGGTCGATGCCCGCGAGCAGAACGTCGTGAAACTCCTGAACGGCGTGTTGGCCGACCAGGGAATTCAGGCGAAGGTCGAAGGCCGCCACATCGTGTTGTACAAGCCCGAACCGGGGCGTTCGGAGGCCGAATACCAACTGACGGGTCGTGTCGAGACGGAGTCCGGTGATCCTGTCGTGGGTGCGAACGTTCTGGTCGACGGCACGACAAACGGTATGGTGACCAATTCGAAAGGTGAATTCATACTCAGCGTGACGCCCGGCGCGCATCTCAACGTCTCGTTTATCGGATACAATCCCGAGACGGTGGCCGTCGGCAACCGGACGCGCCTGACAGTGGTGTTGAAGGAGAATACGCAGATGCTCGACGACGTGGTGGTGATCGGGTACGGCGTGCAGAAAAAGGTCAACTTGACCGGTTCGATAGCCGTGCGTCAGATGTCGGAGATCGAGAACCAGCCGATGACCCACGCTTCGCAGGCCCTCTATTCGATGCCGGGTGTCTACATCAACCAGGCCTCGGCGAAGCCCGGCAGTGACGGCGCGACGATCCGCATCCGCGGCGTCGGGACGATGAGCAGCTCGAGCCCGATGGTACTGGTCGACGGCATGGAGTATTCGCTTAACGAACTGAATCCCGGTGATATAGAGACGATCTCGGTGCTGAAGGACGCTTCAGCCTCAATCTATGGTTCGAAGGCGGCGAACGGCGTTATTCTGATCACCACGAAACAGGCCAAGAAAGGCGCTCCCGTGGTGAAGTTCAGCGCCAACTTCGGTATTCAGTCGGCGACGTACGTTCCCGACGTGGTGACCGATCCGGTCCAGTATATGCGCATGCGTAACCAAGCTGAGCGCAACGAAGGCAAACTGACGGTGACCTACAACGACGATGATATCCTCGAATATGAGGAGGGTATGAAGCATGACCGCTACATCTATCCTGCGTCGGACTGGTACGACCTTTGTTACGAGAACGGCTTCCTCCAGCAATACAACGCCCGCGTTTCGGGCGGTACGGACAAGATTTCCTACTCGCTGGGCGGCGGTTACATGAATCAGCGTGGCATTATGATCGCCAATGACGATGCCGAGCGTTTTTCGTGGGACATGAAGATTAACGCGCAGGTGACCAAGCGCCTGAGGGTGGGTGTCAGCCTGCTGGGCAATCTGCGTTACAATACTGACCCGATCTACGGCGTTTCGACAACGGTCAACATCATCAACCGTGCCCTGCCGATCTTCGGTACGCAGCTGCCCGACGGCAAGTGGCTCTCGACGTGGCTCTCGACTATTCCAACATCATGGAATCGGCACATTCCATCCTCCGTGTGGCGGACAGCGACCTCAAGACATTCGAGACC
>UROX01000221.1 GCA_900549685.1 uncultured Alistipes sp. | reverse complement strand
CGATTTAATGTCGTATCTTTGTATCGTCTATCATTTTCTGCAAATGGAAAAACCGACATACGACCGGATCGGCCGGACCCTTTCGCTGGCACTGCACCCGTTCGTCATACCGATGCTGGCCTCGGTCCTGCTCCTGTTCGGTCCGACGATCATGGCCGGCACATCCCCCGGAGCCAAATGGTTCCTGTTGAGCATCGTGACGGCCAACACGCTGATACTACCGTTTTTTTCTCTGGTTTTTCTGCATACTCTGAAAATCGTTCCGGATTTTTCGATGCCGCTCCCCCGGCAGCGGATCGTCCCGCTGGCCGTGACGGCGGTTTGTTACGGGCTGTGCATCGTGGCACTGGAACGCATCGCCGTAGCGTTTCTGCTCAAACGGTTTATGATCGCAGCCCTGTGCTGCGTGCTCGCGGTCTCGGTCGTCAATCTCCGTTGGAAAATCAGCCTGCACATGACCTCGGCGGGCGGTCTGCTCGGCATGCTGGCCGCATTGAGCCATTCGGGACTGGCCAATTTCCAATTCATTCTGCTCTTTTTCATTCTCGCGGCCGGCGCACTGGCCTGCGCACGTCTGTACATGGGCTGCCACACCATCGCACAGGTCGCTGCCGGCACGTTCGCCGGCATGTCGATCTCATGGCTCGTTCTGTCGGTCTGACTCTGCGCCCCGCAAAACATCCGCCCCGTCGCAGCAAAACGCACCGCCCATCCCGGACAGACCCGGGACGGGATTATCTGTCCGTCGATAATCGGCTCCGGGAACGGAGAAATGCCGTTGCAAACACATCGCCGGGAACGCATCGGCTGGCGGACGAACAGCCCCTCCCCTACGATGCCGCCGCATCGTCCCTGCACGGAAGCACGGTCAGAAGTCTTGGATATTTCGCTGCTTTTTAATATTTTCGTCGGAAAACCTAACACAAAAACATAGAACCATGAAAAAACTGCTTGTCTTGGTATCGGCACTGCTCTTAGGCGCTTCTCTCTCGGCCCAGTGGCAGCCCGTGGGCGACAAAATCAAAACTCCGTGGGCGGACAAAGTCGATCCGGAAAATCCGTTGCCGGAATATCCCCGCCCGTTGATGGAACGTCCCCGGTGGCAAAACCTCAACGGACTGTGGAATTACAGCATCGTACCTGTGGGCGAACTGCCGCAGAAGAGCGACGGACGGATTCTGGTGCCCTTCGCCATCGAATCGAGCCTGTCGGGCGTGGGAAAACCAGTGGGACACGAGCGTGAACTCTGGTACGAACGCACGTTCGAACTTCCCGCGCGGTGGGCCGGCGACCGCATCCTGCTCCACTTCGGAGCGGTGGACTGGCAGGCAGACGTGTGGGTGAACGACATCAAAGTAGGACAGCACACCGGAGGCTACACCCCGTTCTCGTTCGACATCACGGCCGCATTGAACAAAAAAGGCTCCAATACGCTGAAAGTGAAAGTCTGGGATCCCACCGCCGCAGGCTATCAGCCGCGCGGCAAACAGGTCGATCATCCCGGCGGCATCTTTTACACAGCCGTCAGCGGCATCTGGCAGACCGTATGGCTCGAACCCGTACCGGAGAAACATATCGCAGGTCTGCGGATCACGCCCGATATCGACCGGCACGTGTTGCGGGTGGAAGCCGATGTGACCGCATGCGGAGAAAACGACTGCGTGGAAGCGATCGTCACGGACGGCGGACGGGAAGTGGCACGCGGCAAAGCCCTCGGCAATGTTCCCATCGAAATCGCCATGCCCGCGGACATGAAACTGTGGAGTCCCGATTCGCCTTTCCTGTACGACCTCAAGATTGCGCTGGTCTCGGACGGCAAACCCACCGACGAAGTGACGAGTTATGCGGCCATGCGTAAATACTCCACGGGGCCGGACGCCGACGGCATCGTCCGCCTGATGCTCAATAACAAACCCATCTTCCATTTCGGTCCGCTCGATCAGGGATGGTGGCCCGACGGACTCTACACGGCTGCGACGGACGAGGCGCTCGAATACGATGTCGTCAAAACCAAGGAATGGGGATTCAACATGATCCGCAAACACGTCAAGGTAGAACCCGCCCGCTGGTATACCCACTGCGACCGGCACGGGATCATGGTATGGCAGGACATGCCCAGCGGCGACGGCAATCCGGAATGGCAGATGACCCAATATTTCACCGGAGCCGAACGGGAAAGGTCGCCCGAATCGGAAGCCTGCTACCGCAAGGAATGGCAAGAAATCATGGACTGCCTGTACTCGAACCCCTGTATCGCCGTATGGGTGCCGTTCAACGAGGCGTGGGGGCAGTTCAAAACGGATGAGATAGCCCGCTGGACCAAGACCTACGACCCGACCCGTTCGGTGAACCCGGCCAGCGGAGGCAATCACTACACCTGCGGCGACATACTCGACCTGCACCACTACCCCGATCCCCAGATGTACCTCTACGATGCCAAACGCGTGACAGTACTGGGTGAGTACGGAGGAATCGGCATGGCTGCCGAAGGGCACCTCTGGGCACCGGACCGCAACTGGGGCTACGTGCAGTTCAAAACTCCGGAGGAAGTGACCGAGGCTTACCTGAAATATACGGGCAAATTGCTCGACATGATTCCACGCGGTTTCTCGGCCGGCGTATATACGCAGACCAGCGACGTCGAAATAGAGGTGAACGGTCTGATGACCTATGACCGGAAAATCATCAAAGCGGACGAACAGAAAATCCGCGAAATGAACCGAAAGCTCGTCCGTTCGCTGGATAAATAGCCGTACAGACACCATTTCAGCCGGGAAGCATCGCTTCCCGGCTGAAATTTTTCGTACCGCAACGACAAGACGGCCCGACCCGCAACACGTGCACAGGA
Source organism: uncultured Alistipes sp. (assembly GCA_900549685.1). Lineage (GTDB taxonomy): Bacteria > Bacteroidota > Bacteroidia > Bacteroidales > Rikenellaceae > Alistipes_A. Next base: position 628 of record UROX01000221.1, on the reverse strand, counting down.
AAACGTCCCGTGCAAGACGCATCCGTGCTCGGCCGTTTATGAAAAGATGTCTCGTTCGGATATTTTCCGTACCGAACGCCCTCCCACCCTCCTGCCGAAGCCCGTACCTTCCCGAGAGCCGGCATGAAAACCATCGGGAAAATACCGGCATATCCGACAAAACGAATTATTTTTACTATATTTACCTACGACTGTATCGATTCCGGCTCGCCATCCTCGAACGACGGATAGCCAAAAATTGCGAACCGGAACGGCGAGGGTCGTATTTATCCCAACAACATCCGAATAATATCTTATACCATGAAAATCGAATCCACACATGCCGCCAATCGGAAACGCCCGTCGGGCTATCGATATTCCGACAGAAAATCCGACGCACTCGCATCCAATCTGAATTACGCCGGGCATCATTCCATATAATGCCGTCGCGAGAACCGATTTCATCCCCCTGCAAATCAATACACAAAGCAGGAATTTCAGTTTACGAATCATTCCCAAAAATCTGCAAGGAACCCGCAAACGTTTCTGCTGTTTTTTGGACACATTTCCTATCCACACCCGATCTGAAACTTTTTTTAACCACCATATGTATTAAACTATGTATTTTCAAATACCATCTTTCACCACC
>UROX01000220.1 GCA_900549685.1 uncultured Alistipes sp. | reverse complement strand
CCGAGAAAGACACCCTGCCGTATGCCTGCGGAGACGAAATACGTTTCGTCGTTACGCTGTCCCTCCATGGTGCACCCGTCCGCGAGGCCGAACTACCGTGGCACATCACCAAAGATACGTGGACTCCGCGGAAAGAAGGCGTGCTGTCCCTGTCGGAAGGCAAGGCCATTCTGCCCGGCGGTTCGATCTCCGATCCCGGCTTTCTGCAATGTACCGTCCGCTATACGACGCCCGAAGGAGAGAAAATCGAGGCGATGGCCGGGGCTGCGGTCGATCCGCTCCGCATCGAGGCGAGTATGCCCGAACCGAAAGATTTTCTCTCCTATTGGATGCGGGAGAAGAAAAAACAGTCCCGTATTCCGATGAATGTCCGCATCACGCCGCTCGACTATCCCGCCGATACGACGGTGGCCGTGTTCGACGTACAGGCCGATTGTCTGCCCGGCACGTTCTCAGCCAGCTTCGCTTATCCCCGGAATGCAAAAAAAGACAGTCTGCCCGCCCTCGTCACGCTCAACGGCGCCGGAGTCAAGAGCTCCCGCACCGACTGGACGGTACATTGGGCGCACGACGGACTGTGCGTGCTCGATTTCAATGTCCACGGTCTTCCGAACAACCGGCCCGAAAGCTATTACCGCGACCTGGAGAACGGCGAGCTGCGCAATTATTATCTCAAAGGGCGTGACGACCGGGACGCGATGTTTTTCCACGATATGGTGATGCGGTTGCTCCGGGCGCTCGACGTGATTGTTTCCATGCCGCAATGGGACGGAAAAACGCTGTTCGTACAAGGTTGCAGCCAGGGCGGTGCACAGGCCATCATAGCCGGATGCCTCGATCCGCGCGTCGATCTGGTGTGCGCCGAGATTCCCGCCATGTGCGACCATACGGGGATGATGGCCGACCGTGCCAGCAGTTGGCCCCATTGGGTGCAGTGTCCCGACGGGAAACCCGATCCCCGTCAGGTGGAGGCGGCGCGCTATTACGACATCGTGAATTTCGCCCGCCACGTGAAGGTTCCGACTTATATCACCGTAGGAATGATCGACTCGGTGTGTCCTCCTACGACGGTCTATTCCATGTTCAACCGGTTGCCGGGCGAGAAACATATCCTGCAGTTGCCGATGGGACATATCCAGTCGGGCGAAGGGGAGGAGAATTCCCGCCGGGCCATGAAGGCTTACCTGGACCGGATACGCAAGAAGGATTAACCGCGCCTGCCGTTTTCCGAGTACGGTTCGAGACATGACGACACGTCCTTGTGGCGTGTCGTTTTTTTTCGGAAGCCTTTTTTGAAATTCATACCGGAATTGCCGGAGTCGATGCGGTCTCCCGAAGCGATAGTGCAGAAAGGTTACGAATCGGGAAGAGAATAACGGTTTTCGGACGGTCGCTGCGCAAGCCGCTCCGTTCTTTTCGCAGACGGAGATTCCGTCGGCACGGAGAAAAACAGATAGAGGCCCGCTTACCGGAGGGTTGCTCGACTTCTGCCGCAGTCAGGATTCGGTGTAACGGACATAAAGCGCAGCCGGCTGAGGAATATAATCGCGTTTCGTCTCGAAGAAACGTCGAAAACGTCAGTTGCCGGCCTTGGAAGTGTCTATACGGTCTTTGTCTTGCATTTTGTCTTTCCGCAACAAGTGGGCAAGGGAGACGGGGCGTTGTTCGGACGATACGGATGTCCGGCCAGTCCTTTCCGTATCTTGCTCTGACGGAGGAGTGACGATATGCCGCCGGATCGGACCGAACAATACTAAAATGCAAAGGGAGTCCGCGAAACGGACTCCCTTTGCATTATGGGTCGGAAAACTATTTCGTGATCCGGTTCAGCCATTTGAGCATCGAGAACATGACGGTCATCGAGATCAGGCAGACCACCACGAACGTACCCCATGTCAGCCAGATGGGAATCGTGTCGTAGAGGATGGCCCCGATGAACAGCAGCTGGTTGCCGATGGCCGTAGCGCCCAGCCATGCGCCCTGCATGATACCCTGATACTGGGGCGGTGCCACTTTCGATACGAACGAGATGCCGAGCGGACTGATGAACAGTTCGGCGATGGTGAGAATCAGATAGGTGCCGATGAGCAGGAACGGCGTCACGCGCTGGGCATCGGAGAGTCCGCCCATCTTCGCCACTTCGGCGGCCGTGGGAACGTTCATCGAGCCGAGCATCATCACGATGTAGGCGAATGCGGCGATTCCCATACCGATTGCGATCTTGGCCGGCGTCGAAGGCTCTTTGCCCCTGGCCCGCATGATGCCGAAGAAAGCCAGCACCAGCGGCGTGAGGAAGACGACGAAGAACGGGTTCATCGACTGGAAAATTTCGGCCGACAGGTCGAACGATCCTATTTTGAGCAGCGTGTAGTCTTTGGCGAAGAAGGTCAGCGTCAGTCCGTTCTGGTGGAACGAGAACCAGAAGAAGATCACCACGGCGCATACGGCGGCCAGCGCCCATATCCGCTGCCGTACTTCCTTGGCTGCCATCTGCACTTCGGCCGCACCGGGCTTGCCGTCGGTCGCGGCAGCCGCTTTGCGGGGATCGGGCAGGTTTTTGCGGTTGATGACGAAAATGACCAGCGAGATGACCATGGCCACGATCGCCACGGCGAACGCGTAGTGGAAGCCCGTGGCGAAAGCGTTCAGGTATTCCGCGGCGAAAGCCGTCAGGTCGGCCGGCGCTCCGTTCGCGCTCACTTCGGCAGCCAGCCCTTCGAAACGGGCGGCTGCGTCGGGCGAGAGCGTTCCGCCCAGAAACCCGTGACAAAGTTCGGGCAGGTCAGGATTATAGAGGAATCCGCGCATCGAGAGCCACCAGTTCCGGACGCCGATGGCGGCCATCGGGGCGAAAATGGCACCGACATTGATGAACATGTAGAACAGCGAAAAACCCGAGTCGCGCATTTTGCCGAACTTCTCGTTGTCGTACATCTGGCCCACCAGCGCCTGAAGGTTGCCTTTGAACAGACCGTTCCCGAAAGCGATCGTGAACAGTCCCAGACAGGTGACGGTCAGATAAAGCGGCAGGTTGCCTACGGGGGTGGGCGTCGGGATGGCGATCAGCAGATAGCCTGCGGCCATGACGATCAGACCCGTGAGGATCGTGCCCTTGTAATTTCGGGTCTTGTCGGCGATCAGACCGCCGACGAAAGCCAGAATGTAGATCGAGAAATAGAACACCGAGTAAATGATGCCGGCGTGGGTTTTGTCCAGTCCGAACTTGGACATCAGGAACAGCGTCAGGATCGCCATCATCGTGTAGAACCCGAAGCGTTCTCCCATGTTGGCGAGAGCGGCCGGCAGCAATCCTTTGGGGTGGTTTTTGAACATGGTTTATGAATTAGGTTTGAGTTTGAATCGTTTCCGTGCGACAAATATACGGAATATATTCGATGAAAAAGAACAGCGAAATCGGGCGCAGTCCGGAAGCGCGTCGGCGGAGCCGGTTCTTTGAATCAAATATAAACATATTCGATGAAAAGAACAGCGAAATCGGGTGCAGCCC
>UROX01000219.1 GCA_900549685.1 uncultured Alistipes sp. | reverse complement strand
AAGTATCTTACTGTTTTTAATGAGAATAAACAAAAAATAAAATATATCCTGCTTAAAATTGAGTGAGAGAAAGCAGCCGAAATTGAATTAGTCCCTTAAGTGCAAATAAAATAACTTCTTGGACAAAAAAACGGCGAGTCGAAAAAGACTCGCCATTTTTTATTGTCAGCATGATACGCGGGGAGAATCTGTCCCGCCGTCGTATAGCCTCCGTAAGCGGTTATTTCGGTTCCACGACCTTCAGTCTGTCGCCTGTGGTGCCGGCTACGGCGCGTTTCCAGGCTTCGTTGTAGCCCGGGAATTCGGGCGAGGCGGGAATGTGGTGGCCGTTGCCGTTGTCGAGGAAGCGGCCGTCCTTCTCTTTCTTGACGTTGCCGTCCATGTATTTGACCAGCAGGTAGCGGTCCAGCTCCGTCCAGCGGTCGAACAGGTTCTGGGCCGTATTGACCGAATAGTCGGTCAGGAACTCGACGGCCAGTTTCGGGTCGTTTTTGTAGAGCGTCATGGCCGCCGCATCGACGGCGGGGATTTCGGTCATGTTCTTGTCCTCCACTTCGTTGATCACCTTGATGATGTCGGCGCTGATGCGGTCGTAGCGCAGGTAGGCGAAGTTGGTCACGCGGTTGAAGAGCCAGAACGCCGACGTGGGCGAATATTCGGTCATGTGTCCGTTCCCTTCGCGGAAACATTCCGGCACGCGGGTGGACGACGAGTAGATCGGCGTGAGGCAGGAGGTGCCCGCATCGTCCACACCGAACCACAGGATGCCCCCGATGGCGTCGGGCAGCCAGCTCCGGGCCTGTCCGAGGAACCAGAATCCGGTCTGCTGCGTGGCTACGGCGCGTTCGTTGAGGTATTCCTGTCCGTCCACCTCGAAGCTCATCGGGCGCCAGCGGTACGGCATGTTGTGGCCTCCGGCCCCGATATCGTGCCGCATGTCCATCGGCGTGTCCTCGAAGTGGTCGCGCATCAGCCACATGACCTCTTTGGCGGAGAGCTTCTCGGCCGGTTTGACAAAGAGAGGCATGCGGTTCGATTTGTTTTGTCCCAGCGCATAGTCGAGGTACTGTTCCATGCCGCCGTTCGTCACGCGGTTGAACGTACACCATACGCGGGCCTCGCAGGCTCTCAGCGCGCTGAAATCGGCCGGCGCATAGGCGTCCGCGAAGCTGAAATCCTTATCGCTCCCTTTGTAGAAACCCTGGGATTTGGCGAACGAAATCACGTCCGGCGCATAGAGGCAGTTCTCGGGATCGTCGAGCGGAAAATTCGTGATACGGGCCTGGTTGGCGTGCATGGCGATGCAGCCGTCCGGCACGCGCATGGCCACCCATACGGCACCCCGGTCGGCGTTGGCGCCGTTTTTCATGCGGGTGCCCTTGCCGATAAGTTCCATGTGCCACACCTCGTTCGGGTCGGCGATCGAGAAGGACTCCCCTTCCGAACAGTATCCGTAGCGCGACACCAGATCGGTCATCACGGCGATGGCTTCGCGTGCCGTCCTGGCCCGCTGCAACGTCGTGTAGATCAGCGTGCCGTAGTCGATGAGGCCGGTCGTGTCGGCCAGTTCCTCGCGTCCGCCGAAGGTGCTTTCGGCGATGATGAGCTGGTGCTCGTTCATGTTGCCCACGACCGAATAGGTCTGTTCGGCCTGCGGAATCTCGCCGAGGTATTTTCCGGTGTCCCATTCGTAGACGGGCATCATCGTTCCGGCCGCGTAACGGGCGGCGGGACGGAAATAGAGGCAGCCGTAGAGCTGGTGCGAGTCGGCCGAGTAGGTTACCATCGTCGAGCCGTCGCGCGAGGCGCCTTTGGTGATCAGAATATTGGTACAGGCCTCGCTGCGGAGTGACGGAAGCAGTGCGGCCGCAAGAAAAAATGCCGCCAGTTTTCTTTTCATATTCGTCTTTTTAGTCTAATTTTGGGTTCTCGTGAAACAAAAGTAATAAATTCCCGCGTAAATTTCTGCCGGGGAATCCCGTATCCTTATGTCGATAGCCAGCAAAATAGCGGAGCTGAGGGCCGTGCTGCCTTCTTCCGTCGAACTCATAGCCGTGTCGAAAACCTATCCTCCCTCCGCTGTCATGGAGGCCTACGAGGCCGGACAGCGGGTCTTCGGCGAGAACCGTCCGCAGGAACTGGTGGAGAAATACCGCCAGCTGCCCGGCGACATCCGGTGGCATCTGATCGGAGGCTTGCAGACCAACAAGGTCAAGTACGTGGCTCCCTTCGTGACGATGATCCATTCGGGCGAGTCGGCCAGACTGCTGGAAGTCATTCACAAGGAGGCGCTCAAAAACGACAGGGTGATCGACGTGCTGCTCGAGGTCCATATCGCCCGCGAGGCGAGCAAACACGGCTGGCAGGAGGACGAGCTGCTCGCATATCTGGCCACGGGTGCCTACCGGGAGCTGACCGGCGTGCGTTTCCGCGGCGTGATGGGCGTGGCGACCTTTACCGACGATATGGAGTGTGTCCGGGCCGAGTTCACCCGGCTGAACGCGTTGTTCGCCCGGCTGCGGTCGGAATTCTTCGACGACCGGTTCGATACGCTGTCGATGGGCATGACGGCCGACTATCCCGTGGCCGTCGAGTGCGGCAGCACGATGGTCCGCATCGGCAGCTATATTTTCGGGGCCAGAGGGTGATTGTTTTGACCCGAATGTTTTAGCGGATGTCGTTTTCGGAAGATATTTGCCCTGCATAAGCGAAGTTCGTCTTATGCGGTTTGTGATTGTTCCGCTATATGAGTTCCCTGTTTCGACAAAGGGGGCATCGGCAATTACCGATTTTCGTGATGTGGGCCGATAGATTATCCTGTTATGAAATGAGCGTAAACGGTTCTTGTATCGTGACGGTCATATTTACCTCTTCCCCATTTCAAACCTGCTGTATGTCTTTAGTTTGAATATTATTTTTTCATTCCGGCAAACATCTGTTCATGCAGGGAAAACTTCGCCTTGAGGTCGCGGTCTATCTTGTTCTGTTCTGCCGAAACCGGAGGAACATGATTCATGATAAGCTTGGTCTTTCGGATCAATCGGCTAACCGTGCTGATGAATTTATCGAACGCATGCCCAACTTGTTCGTCGGCAGGCAGTATACCGTATCCCTTTCCGAATATGTTCACTAAAAGCCCCTTTCGCTCCACCAGTAATTCATGTCGCAGCTCCGACATTAGGTCCATGTAGTCTATATCCGCTTTCTTAACAGCCGCGATCAAATCGGCTGGCTTTTCATACCGAAACGCTGCCCATAGCCATTCGTGCTTTATGAGCTGCCCCGGCATAAATTCCGATATGATAGTCTTTTTAAGTTGCGTCCATTCGGCCGATCCGATTTCTATCCGTTCCATAAATCGTCGATTTTCCATCTCGCAGATAGCAGGGGAGTCGAACCCCTGCATGCTCCAAGCTATCTTTTAAAGCCACTCCTTAATATTTAAGAAGCCCTACCGTACCCTATCTCGCCACTCCAAATCAAGCCTCGCCCCGCCTGACCTTGCCAGACCATATCCAGCCATACCGCACCAAGTCTTGATCGTGCCAAACCTTACCACTCCCAGC
>UROX01000218.1 GCA_900549685.1 uncultured Alistipes sp. | reverse complement strand
AAACGTAGAATCGGGTTCTGGGTTTCATAACTTTTTTGTGATTAAAAGTATATAAAAAAAGAAAAAATCCCGACCCGTGCCGGGCCAGAACTCTTTCGACAGAGCAAATATAAACAAACATTTCCGATTTTCCAACTTTGCCGCATAATTCGCACGAATGCGGTCGTATTCGTCGGATGTATCCGCGATTATATCCATGAATGCGCCGATGTCCGCTATTGTCGATCCTCTTTCGAGGCGTCGTTGCGGGCTTCGGCCGACGTGCCGGTTCGAATATATGCCGGCGGAACGGCAAACGATGGCGGCGGACCGGAAGCCTGCGGTTTCCGGATATCGGTGCATGGAATGATTCTGTCGATGCAGGTATTTCCTCCGGTCGCGGTCCCGAACTTTGCCGAAGGGGGAGCGAGGCCGGGGCGGTTCGTGGCTGCGGTCCGCCGCAGCCGGGTCGGTAGGCCGATTCCCCGAGGGCCGATGTGTCGGGGCGTGCGACGGGGCGCGCGAATGGTTTCGGCATCCGTTTTGAAGAGAAAAAAGCCAAGTTCGGAAGTATAACAGTCTTTTTATTAATGTATTTTGCGTGTCGTGCGTCCGATGACAGAGCTGTCTTTCCTGCGATGAAAACCGGTCGGCTGATGAGGAATGGGACGGGCGCGACACCGAGAGAACGATGCCGATATGGAGTGCCTTGCGATTTCGAGTCAGTTCGTTATCTTTGCATATGGATCCGTAATGTTTCGGGATATGCAGGCTGTTTTGCTGTCCGTCGGTCTGGCGGACCTGAAGTCGTTTCTGAGTTTCGGGTATATTCTTTTCGTCATTCTGACCGTCGCGGTCATCATCCATGACAAACGAGACCCGGTCAAAGCCCTCTCGTGGATCATCGTCATCGCGTTGCTCCCGGGCGTGGGGTTCGTGTTCTACATCGTGTTCGGCCGCAATCACCGCAAGGAAAAACTCTTCAGCCGCAAGGGGTTGCAAGACATCGAACGCCTCGACGCGTTGAGCCGGCAGCAGCTTTTCGAAATCAACAGCCCGGCTCTGCTGCATCGGCCCGAGATCGTCGATAACCGCGATATCATCACGCTGCTGCTCAACAACGACAAGTCTCTGCTGACCGTCCGCAACCGGGTGCGGGTACTCAACGACGGGGCCGAGACGTTCGACGAAATCCGGGCGGCCCTTCGCGGAGCACGCTCGTCGATCCATCTGGAGTATTACATCATCGAAGACGACGAGCTGGGGCGCGAGATCGCCGATATCCTGATCGAAAAGGCCTCCGAAGGCGTGGAGGTGAGGCTCATCTACGACGACGTGGGCAGCTGGGGCCTCGGCCGCAAGTTCGTGGGACGGCTCCGCGAGGCGGGCGTGGAGGTGGAGTGTTTCATGCCGGTGGTTTTCCCGTGGCTCACCAGCCGGGTCAATTACCGCAACCACCGCAAGATTCTGGTCGTGGACGGAAAGATCGGTTTCACGGGAGGTATCAATATCGCGCAACGCTATATCACGGGTACGAAAATGGGAGCCTGGCGCGATACGCATCTGCGCATCGAGGGCGAGGCGGCCGGTATGTTGCAGATCGTTTTCATCGCCGACTGGTACTTCGTGAGCCGGCGTCTGCTCAACGATTACGAGCGCTATCTGCCCGAGACCGACGTGACGCAGGAGACGATGATCCAGATCGCCGCTTCGGGGCCCGACTCGGACTGGGCCTCGATCATGCAGGCCTTTTTCGCGGCCATCACCCATGCCAAGCACCATATCTATATCTCCTCGCCCTATTTCCTGCCCAACGAGGCGATTCTCACGGCCATCAAGGTGGCGGCGTTGAGCGGCATCGACGTGCGGATCATGATTCCGAGCCGGTCCGACTCGAAGATCGTCTACTGGGCGTCGCGCTCCTACATCGGCGAGCTGATCGACGCCGACGTGAAGGTGTATCTCTATCGCCGGGGATTCAATCACTCGAAACTCATCATGATCGACGGACAGTTCAGTTCGGTCGGGACGGCCAATATGGACATTCGCAGTTTCGAAGACAATTTCGAGGTCTCGGCTCTGCTCTACGACAAGGAGATCACCGCCCGTCTCGAGGCCGACTTCATGCGCGATCTGGAACAGAGCCGTCTGGTGACGCGCGAGTATTGGGAAACCCGGCCGCTTCTGCACAATATCTACGAGGCATTCTCGCGGCTGTTCAGTCCGCTGCTCTGAGCGGGACGTCCCGTTCGGTCGTTTTTGCTGCGGAATCGGTCGCTAAGGAGGGCCGGAAGCGGGAGCGGAGACGGCCGATGGAATTTTTTACTATCTTTGAGAGTCGAATTAAACCGATAGAAAATGGGAAAGAAAAGTTATATGCCGCTGCTCGCGACGCTCGTCCTGTTGCTGGGTGTCAGCGGAACGGTGTCGGCTAAAGGGCCGATCCGGTTCGGGGTCCGGGGCGGACTGCAGACGCAGAGCATCCGTGCTTCGAAGGACGAGGTGCTCGGACTGTTCGGCGCCGACAAGGATTTCGGGTATCAGCTGGGTATCATGGCCCGGTTCGACATGCCGATCATGTTCATCCAGCCCGAACTGATGTACTCGTCGCACCGTTTCACGATGAATATGGAAGACGGTGTTTCGGGCAAGGTGTCGCTCAAGAACGTGGAACTGCCGGTCATGGTGGGGGCCAAGGTGGCTTTCCTGCGCGTGATGGCCGGTCCGGTGTTCAATCTGATGAACGATACCCGCAACAAGATGGGGCGCACGACGATGGCCGTCAATTCCGATATCACCCGCTCGCTGCTGGCCTACCAGCTGGGCGTGGGCGTCGAACTGGGCAAGATCATTTTCGACGTGCGTTACGGCGGACAGTTCAAAAAGGCCGAGCAGACCGTCATCGTCGGGGAGAATCAGGCCCGTACCTATAAACTGGGGATGAACCAGTGGCAGTTCAACGTAGGCTATTTCTTCTAAAAACCGGAAGACGGTTCGGCGAGGGCCGTCCGGTCGAAAACATGCGGTAGCCCATGACGGAAAAAATCATACATGTCGAGGGAATCGATCCTGCCGAGTTGTACGGCAGCGCCGATGCGAACCTCGAAAGAATCCGAAGCAAATTCCCGAAACTCAAGATCGTGGCGCGGGGAACGGCCATCAAGGCAATCGGCGAGGCCGGCGAAATCGAACGCTTCGACAAAAAACTGACCGAACTGATCGGGTATCACGACCGTTACGGCCATCTGTCGGATCGGGTGATCGACCAGATTTACGACGGAGGACTGCGTGCGGCCGAAGAGGAACCCGCCGACCGCGATGTCATCGTGTACGGTAACAACGGGCTGGTCGTTCGGGCTCGCACGGTCAATCAGCAGCGGCTTTTCGACTGTTCCGAGAAGAACGACCTGCTGTTCGCCGTAGGACCGGCCGGGTCGGGCAAGACCTATACGGCCATTGCGCTGGCGGTCCGGGCACTGAAGAACAAGGAGGTCCGTCGGATCATCCTCACGCGTCCTGCCGTCGAGGCGGGCGAGAAGCTGGGTTTCCTGCCCGGCGATATGAAGGAGAAGCTCGATCCCTACCTCCAGCCGCTCTACGAC
>UROX01000217.1 GCA_900549685.1 uncultured Alistipes sp. | reverse complement strand
GATGGCCCATTCGTCTATCGGTTAGGACGCAAGATTTTCATTCTTGAAAGAGGAGTTCGATTCTCCTATGGGCTACTAACGATTGATTTTAAATTTACAATAATGGCAAACCATAAGTCATCGAAAAAAAGAATACGCCAGACCGCCGTTAAAAATGCGCACAACAGATATTACCACAAAACGGCGCGTAACGCGATGAAGGCGTTGCGTAACACGACGGATAAAGAGGCCGCTCTGGTTCTTCTTCCGAAAGTGACCGCTATGCTCGATAAACTTGCCAAAGTGAATATCATTCATAAGAACAAAGCGGGAAATCTCAAAAGCAGCATCCAGCTTCACGTGAATTCGTTGTAAGTTTTTATCCGCAGAGATAGAGGCCGTTCGCATTGCGAGCGGCTTTTTTGTTTTGATATTCGTCGGTCCGTATGTTCCGGAACGGTTGTAGGGATTGGTTGTAGTCGGATGGGTATAAGGGTAATTGCTGTTCTGGCGGGCCGAAGTGTCCGATGGCGTTTTTCCTTGGCCGCAGGTATTCGCAGCTACGAGATTCGTGTCGGGAACGACTTTCATCCCTGGCGGGGGGCTGAAAACACGCCGGTGGCGAAATATCGGTACGGTATAGGCTCGCGGTTTCCGGCCGTGTTTTCGGATCGGTCTCTGAAAATCGCATGCGTTTTTTGCAGAGTATTTATGTCGAAGGTGTTCGGATTGAAGAAAACGTTCTGCGGTTTCGCACCGAAATCCGGTTTCCGTTTCGAACGGACCGTTGCGCCTGGGCGAGAGTCGGTTTGGCGGGCAGTTTTCGAATCGCTTCTCTTTTTGGTCTGAGGGGGCAGATCGGGAATCGAAATCTTGTGTCTTGAAATGTCGTTCGTGTGAAGGTCAGGTGGCGCTTGTCGGCAGAGCGTCCCGGGTGCGGTGCTGAAAGCGGAGGTTTACGGGAATGTCCGAATCTCGTTCGGGGCGGAGCCGGCCGATAGTTTGTATGGTCGGGTATCCGGTCCGAGAAATGTCGTCGGTTTCTTTTTGCCGTGCCGGTCGGGGCAGAACCGGGTATCCCTTTCGGGTAGATCGTGCGCGAGGAGTGTTCGGCTCTGGCGGTTCCTCATCTATTCTGTGCGGTTATATTCTTTCGGGAGTCGAACCTTGCGTAGGCTCCGGACTTCCGGGGTCGTGCCTTGAAAGTCCTGTTTTGGCAGGCCGGTTTGAAACGCGGCCTGTGATTGCGGATCTCTCCGGACCGGGGAAAATGCAACCGGGAACTTCGTGCGCCGAGACGTAATAATTGTCTTGTTCGAGGTTCGCTCTGTTGGTTATCCGTGGCGAATTTCGCAAATTTGCAATCGACCAAATACGAAAAGACGTGTATAAGAATCTGTCCGATTATATCCTTGCGCTCGAACGGGCCGGCGAACTGGTGCGTGTCGCCGCGGCTGTCGATCCCGAGCTGGAAATCGCCGAACTGACCGACCGGGAGTCCAAACGTCCGGGAGGCGGACGGGCGTTGCTGTTCGAAAATACGGGGACGCCGTTTCCCGTGCTGACCAATATGATGGGTTCCGACCGGCGCATCGCGCTCGCTTTAGGGGTGGAACGGCTCGACGAGCTGCCGGAGCGTATCGAGGAACTGTTCGCCGAACTGACCTCGCCGAAGCCGTCGTTGAGCGACAAATTGCGGATGTTGCCGCTGCTGGAGAAAATGTCGCGCTGGCTGCCCCGCAACCGTCGCGGCCGGGGAGAGTGTCAGCAGGTCGTGCTGGAGGGTGAGCAGGCGCGGATGTCGTCGCTCCCCGTGTTGCGTTGCTGGCCTTATGACGGAGGACGTTTCGTGACGTTGCCGCTGGTTCATACGCAGGATCCCGAGACGGGCATTCGCAATGTCGGGATGTACCGTATGCAGGTTTTTTCGGACCGGACGACAGGGATGCACTGGCATATGCACAAGACCGGCGCCCGCCATTACGAGGCTTATCGTGCGCTGGGGCGCCGGATGCCTGTGGCCGTCTGTCTGGGGGGCGATCCGGCCTATACGTATGCCGCTACCGCGCCGATGCCCGACAATATGGACGAATATCTGTTGGCCGGATTCCTGCGGCGACGACCTGTGGAACTGGTCCGATGCGTGAGTTGCAGCCTGAGCGTGCCCGCCGACTGCGATTTCGTCATCGAGGGGTATGTCGATCCTGCGGAGGAGAAGGTCGTCGAAGGGCCGTTCGGCGATCATACCGGATTCTATTCGCTCGAAGACTGCTATCCTGTGTTCCATATCACGGCGATCACCCATCGTCGGGGTGCGGTGTACCCGGCGACGATTGTGGGCGTGCCTCCTCAGGAGGATGCCTATATCGCCAAAGCGACCGAGAAGATTTTTCTGGCTCCGATCCGTCGGGCCATGTTGCCGGAAGTCTCCGACCTCCATATGCCGTGGCAGGGCGTAGCCCACAATATAGCGCTTGTGAACATAGGGAAAAGTTACCCCGGACAAGGATTGCGGGCCGCTTCCTCGCTCTGGGGAGCCGGGCAGATGATGTTCAATAAGTTCCTGGTCGTGACGGCTTCGGCAGACGGTGTCCGGAATCCCGGGAAGCTGGGACGGCTGCTCCGTCGCATGCGGGTTCCGCAGGATATATTGCTGTCTCGCGGTCCGCTCGACGTACTCGATCATGCCGCACCGGAAATGGGTTTGGGCGGAAAACTGGCCGTCGATCTGACGGATACGGTGCCGGACAGTGCTGTGGATGCCGTCGTGTCGCCTGCCGTATGGACGTTCTGCGGAGGTGTGGAGGCGGTCGATGGGACCGTGGCCGAGACCTGGGGCGGACTGTGGCTGTTCGCCGGGCGGGACGGGATCGACGTTGCGTCGTTTTTGCAGCGGAACGGCGTGGCCGGCATCCGCTGGGTCGTCGTGCTCGACCGGGAGATGGAAGGATTTTCGTACGACGACCGGCTGTGGATCGCTTCGTCGAACTGCGATCCGTTGCGCGATGTGAAGATCGAGGACGGAATTGCGGTGCTGGATGCCCGGATCAAAGCCGGCGGCGTGAACGGCTTCGCCCGCCGCTGGCCCAATGTCGTGGCGTCGTCGGCCGAGACGGTCGCACGGGTGGATACCCGGTGGAACGAATACGGTCTGGGCGAGTTTGTCGAATCTCCCTCGGTGAAATACGGCGCGTTGCAGAAACGGGCCGGAGCTGAATACTGATGCCTCCGATACGATGAAAGAACGGCTCAAAGCGCTTTGGCATGCTTTTTCGACCTTTTCGGATCGGGAAGGTCGCCGTGTGCTGTTGCTCGTTCCGCTGTTGGCGGCTCTTTCGCTGTTGTTCTTGTGGCTGGACGAACCTCGGTTCGACCGGGGTTTCACGCAGTATGCCGGTGCGGCCGATTCGGTGCGACGCGCCAGCGCGGGAAAATATTCGGCCGGCCGAAACGGCGTGTCCGGGCCGGATGTCCTTTCGGATTCTGTGGTGGTACCCGGGGCTGCGGGACGGTCTGCGGACGACGGCCCGTTCTTTTTCGATCCGAACACGGTGACGGGCGATGAGCTGGAGCGTCTGGGTTTCACGCCGAAGCAGGCGGCGGTGATTCTGCGCTACCGGAATTCCGGAGCCGTTTTCCGCCG
>UROX01000216.1 GCA_900549685.1 uncultured Alistipes sp. | reverse complement strand
GTATTTCGTCGTATCTTTGTCCCCCGAAAGGCGCCATGGGGAGGTCGGGTGGATCGCTTCCCAACCTCTGAGTAGCGCCGGATTACGAAACACAATTAAAAATAAACTCATGGAAACGATCAAAATCGCCGGTGTCAATCGTAACGCATTCGGCAAAAAGGAAACCAAAGCCATTCGCAAAACGGGTCAGGTACCCTGCGTGATCTACGGAAACGGCACGACCGTACACTTCTCGGTGGACGCCCGTTCGCTCAAACCGCTGATCTACACTCCGCAGTCCTATCTGGTCGAATTCGACATCGAAGGCAAAACCGAAATGGGCGTTATGCGCGAAGTACAGTATCACCCGGTAACGGACCAGATTCTGCATGTCGATTTCTACCACATCGTCCCCGGCAAACCCATCGCCATCGACGTTCCCGTAAAACTGACCGGTAACTCCGAAGGTGTGAAACAGGGGGGTAAGCTGATTCTGAGCAAACGGAAAATCCGCATCAGCGCCACGATGGAAAACCTGCCCGACGCGATCGAAGTGGACGTTACTTCGCTGGGACTGGGCAAGAGCGTTTTCGTGGGCGACCTCAAATTCGACAACATCGCCATCCTGACGCCGGCTTCCACCGCTATCTGCGCCGTGAAGATGACCCGTGCCGCCCGTGGTGCCGCTGCTGCTGCCGAAGCCGCTAAGAAATAACCTGCGGAATCCACAACCGCTTTTCATAAATATCTTGCCGCGGAACTTTCGAGGGATGCGGCAAGATATTTTCACTTAATACCCTTCTCAGACATTGAAATACCTCATCGCCGGACTGGGTAACATCGGAGCCGAATACGCCCGTACCCGACATAACATAGGATTCAAAGTCGTAGATGCGCTGGCCGAACAGGCGGGAGCGTCCTTCGTATCGTCCCGCTACGGATCGGTCGCCGAAATCCGTCACAAAGGGCGCACTTTCGTTCTGCTCAAGCCCTCTACCTACATGAATCTCAGTGGCAAAGCCGTCGCCTACTGGTTGCGTCAAGAGAAAATTCCGCAGGAAAACCTGCTCGTCGTCGTGGATGACATCGCCCTGCCGTTCGGTACGATCCGTCTGCGCGCCAAAGGCAGCGACGGAGGGCACAACGGGCTCAAGAACATCGCCGAAACGCTCGGCAATACCGACTACGCCCGTCTGCGCTTCGGCATCGGCGGCGACTTTCCGAAAGGATTCCAAATCGACTACGTACTCGGCGAATGGACGCCCGAGGAAAACGCGAGCCTGCCGGAGCGGCTGGCGACGGCATCGGAAGCCGTCCTGTCGTTCGGCACGACGGGGCTGGCCCGGACCATGAACGTCTTCAACCACAAATAAACGCCACACACATGAGCGACTTTTCCGTAAGACTCGACAAATGGCTGTGGGCCGTGCGTATCTACAAAACACGCAGCGACGCGGCCGACGGGTGCCGCAACAACAAAGTGTTGGTAAACGGAGCCTACTCGAAACCGTCGCGGGAACTCAAGCCGGGCGACACAGTCACGGTGAAGAAAATGCCCGTCACTTATACTTATAAAGTACTCGCCCTCGTCTCGTCGCGCCAGCCGGCCAAAAACGTTCCGGAATATACCGAGAACATCACGCCGCAGGAAGAGTTAGACAAACTGAACATGCCCCGGCAGACGATCTTCGTCCAGCGGGACCGCGGCACCGGTCGCCCCACGAAACGCGAACGCCGCGAGATCGACGGGCTGATGGAAGAACTATTCATGGACGAGGCCGAAGAGGCATAAAACACGGAAATGATCGTACGAAATGTCGCATCGCGACGGTCGGACGGACGATACGGTATCGTACGGTTTTTGAATTGAATAATTTATTCTAAATTTGTGTTTCGACAACAAACCGAAACGATATGAAAAAACTCAGAACGTTCCTCATCGCTTCCGTACTGCTCTTTTCAGCCCACTCGGCACTCGAAGCCCAAAACTATAACTGGGCCGTCGGTGTCCGCGGCGGCGTTACAGCCTCGGGTATAACGGTCAAATACAATTTCGATCCGGCCAACTCGATCGAAGGAATCGTCGATTTCGCCAAAGGATTCAACCTCTACGCCCTCTACGAACGCAATGTTCCCGTTATCACCCAGGGTTTCAACTTCTATTACGGCGCCGGAGCCAACGTTGGTTCATGGGGACACCACGATGGGGAGTTCACCTTCGGGATCAACGGCGTCATCGGACTCGAATACAAGATCGCTTCGTTGCCTTTGGCATTTTCTTTGGATTACAAACCCAATCTGAACCTGATACAGCACGCGAAATTCCATGCCACGGACTTCGGGCTGGGCGTAAAAGTCGCGTTCTAAATATCCGGAGACCCGACCGTCGGCACTGTCGCCGAAAAGGTCGGAAACCACACAATCTAACATCATACCGTTATGAAAGATTTTTTGTGTTTGCTGTCGATATTTCTCCTTCCGCTGGTCTCCTGCACTCCGCAGACCGATACGGCGAAACTGACCGAAGAGAAAGACTCGCTGGCCGTAGTCATCGCACAGAAAGACTCTGTCATCGATGAAGTTTTCGCATCGATAAACGCCATTGCCGAAAATCTCGATGCAATCAAACGACGGGAAAACATCATCACCGCCGACATGTCTCAGAACGAGCTGCCGAAACAGGCCTCGACGAAAATCAACGAAGACATTCAGGCCATAGACCGTCTGCTTCAGGAAAACAAACGGACGATCGGACGCCTCGAACAGTCCGCGCAGCAACTGAAAAAAGCCAATGTAAAAATCGCAGGCCTCGAAAAGGTCATCGCCCAACTCAACAGCCAGGTCGAATCGAAAGACCAGGAAATCAAAGTCCTCCGGAACAACCTCGACCGGGCGAACACACAGATGGCCGAACTCAACGAAAAAGTGACGGACCTCAGCACGCAGGTCACGGGACTCAACGAAGAGAAGGCCTCGCTCGAAGGCGAGGTGAAAATGCAGAACGACATCCTCAACTCGGGATACTACATCATCGGACAGGAAAAAGAGCTGCTCGCCAAGGAGATCGTCTACAAAAGCGGGTTCATCGGCCGGACGCTCAAGATCAACGAGAACCGCAGTCTGGAAAGTTTCACGCAGATCGACATCCGCAATTTCGACGAAGTGAAAATCGGCCCCATCAAGGCTTCGCAGGTCCAACTGGTCAGCTCGCACCCGACCGGCTCGTTCGAGTTCGTCACGAACGAAAAAGGAGAAGTCACGGCTCTCGCCATCAAAGACAAGGGCAAATTCTGGGAATACTCCAAGGTATTGGTCATCAGCCACAAATAAAAAAACAGGCAATTCTGCCCCACCCCATACCCGATCCCGTATCCGAACTACCGGTACGGGATATCCGTCTATCCCCCTCGGTCCGCAGCGTGTGTTTCGTTGTTGCAGGCATTTCCTTCGACACATTGCACGATCATCGACTTCGGGCTGAGGCCCCATTGCCGCAGCCCGCTCTTCCGCCCCTACCGAAACGAGATCGGAAACGGAACCGCCGATAATGCGCACTCCGGCGCACTCCGGCCGCAAATGCCGAGCAGCTCCGCCCCCTTCCCTCGGTCCTCTGCCGGGAGACGGGAGAACGGTCCGCACACATAAAACTTTCGGACAAAGGACATTTGTTTTGG
>UROX01000215.1 GCA_900549685.1 uncultured Alistipes sp. | reverse complement strand
TTTGTTTTGCTAATTGCGTAGATTATGAATCCGAATACAGTTATAGAACTTCAGGACGTTGCCATTTACCATACGGAGGATGCTTTCCGCGAAGCTTCGTTCAGAGGACGCAGGGGCGTGAGCGATCTGATCCTTTCGGAGGTGAATCTGAGTGTCGGCGCCGGCGAACTGGTCTATTTGATCGGTCGCGTGGGGTCGGGCAAGAGTTCGCTGCTCAAGACGCTCTATGCGGAACTGCCGCTCGTCGAGGGCTTCGGCAGCGTGGTCGGTTTCGATCTGCGCAGGATACGACGCAAGGACGTGCCTTATCTGCGCCGCCGGATGGGGATCGTTTTTCAGGATTACCAGCTGCTGACCGACCGCAATGCGTTCCAGAATCTGCACTTCGTGCTCCGTGCCACGGGATGGAAAAACGAGTTGCAGATCCGCAGCAAGATCGCCGAGGTGCTCGATATGGTCGGCCTGCAGAACAAGGAATACAAAATGCCGTTCCAGCTCTCGGGCGGCGAACAGCAGCGGTTGGCCATCGCGCGGGCACTGCTCAATAATCCGCAGGTGATTCTGGCCGACGAGCCGACGGGCAATCTCGACCCTTCGGCGGCCGACGGCATCATGCAGCTGTTCCGGTGGATCGTCTCGCGCGGGTGCGCCGTGCTTATGTCTACCCACAATATCAGTAATATACAGCAGTATCCGTCCCGTACGCTGCGCTTCTCCCAGGGGCGGGTGGAGGAAATCGACATGCGGTCGATTCTTGGTAATTAACGGAAATATTCCTATCTTTGTTCGAATCGTTCGCGCGGAGCGGAGGGCTTTGCCTGGAGGTATGTTTCATCCGGCAACCGAGTCCGGTTTCCGTCGTGTTCCGCCGGACAGAAAGTTTTAATCACAGAATATGAGTACAGAGGAAAAAGATCGGGTACAACAAGCGGAAGAGTATTCGGCGTCCAGCATTCAGGTTCTCGAAGGACTCGAGGCGGTGCGCAAACGGCCGGCCATGTACATCGGCGATATCGGTGTACGCGGGCTGCACCATCTCGTCTACGAGGTCGTCGATAACTCCATCGACGAGGCGCTCGCCGGGTATTGTTCCGATATAGATGTCATTATCAACGAAGACAATTCGATTACCGTTCGGGACAACGGACGAGGCATTCCGACCGATTTCCATGAGAAGGAAGGCCGGCCGGCGCTGGAAGTCGTGCTCACGGTGCTTCATGCCGGGGGCAAGTTCAACAAGGACAGCTACAAAGTGTCCGGCGGTCTGCACGGCGTGGGGGTTTCCTGCGTGAACGCGCTCTCCACGCTGCTCGAGGCCGAGGTGCACCGTCAGGGCCGCATCTTCCGCCAGCGTTTCAGCAAGGGCGTGCCTCTGGGACCGATGGAAGTGCTGGGCGAGACGTCCGAGGACGATCACGGAACGACCATTACGTTCAAACCCGACGGGGCGATCTTCACCGTGACCGAATACGACTACGACACGCTGGCTTCGCGGCTCCGCGAGCTGGCCTACCTCAACAAAGGGGTACACCTGAACATCACCGACTTGAGAGCCAAGGACGATAAGGGCGAACCGTTGCACGACGAATATTTCTCGACCGAGGGGCTGAAGGAATTCGTCGGATTTCTCGATGCGAGCCGCGAGCCGCTGACCGAGTCGCCGATCTATATCGATACCGAAAAGGACGGTGTGCCGGTCGAGGTGGCCATGCAGTACAACACGAGTTTCTCCGAGAACGTCCATTCGTATGTCAATAACATCAACACGATAGAGGGCGGTACGCACCTGACCGGTTTCCGCCGGGCTTTGACGCGGACGCTCAAGAAGTACGCCGAGGATTCGGGCATGCTTTCCAAGCTCAAGTTCGAGATCAACGGCGACGACTTCCGCGAGGGGCTTACGGCTATCGTTTCGGTCAAGGTGGCCGAACCCCAGTTCGAAGGGCAGACCAAGACCAAGCTGGGAAACAGCGAGGTGGCCGGTGTCGTCGATCAGGCTATTTCAGGTGCGCTGGCGCATTTCCTCGAGGAGAACCCCAAGGACGCCAAGGCCATCGTCTCGAAAGTGATTCTGGCCGCCACGGCCCGTCACGCGGCCCGCAAGGCGCGGGAACTCGTGCAGCGCAAGACGGTGCTTTCGGGTTCCGGACTGCCGGGCAAGCTGGCCGACTGTTCGTCGCGCGACCGCGATCAGGCCGAGATCTTCTTCGTCGAAGGGGACTCCGCCGGCGGATCGGCCAAACAGGGCCGCGACCGGAACTTCCAGGCCATCATGCCGCTCAGGGGTAAGATCCTGAACGTCGAGAAGGCGATGGAACACCGCATTTTCGAAAACGAGGAAATACGCAATATCTTCACGGCACTGGGCGTAACGATCGGTACCGAGGAGGACAGCAAGGCGCTCAACCTCGAAAAACTCCGCTACGGCAAGGTCATCATTATGACCGATGCCGACGTGGACGGTAGCCACATCGCTACGCTGATGCTGACGTTCTTCTTCCGTTACATGAACGACCTGATCAAGAACGGACACGTCTATCTGGCCACGCCGCCGCTCTATCTGGTCCGCAAGGGCAAGAACAGCCGTTACTGCTGGACTGAAGAGGAACGCGAGGCTGCGTTGGCCGAATTCGGTGCGAAGGGCGCCCACGTACAGCGCTACAAAGGTCTGGGCGAGATGAACCCCGAGCAGCTCTGGGAGACGACCATGGCTCCCGAGGGACGTATCCTGCACCAGATCACCATCGAGAGCGCGGCCGAGGCCGACCGTATCTTCTCGATGCTGATGGGTGACGACGTGCCGCCCCGCCGGGAGTTCATCGAACGGCATGCCAAATACGCCAATATCGACATTTAGTCGGTCGGATATATGCGGAGCGGTGCAAAACGACGGAGCATATTCCCGCGCTTTGCACCGCTTCGTCGTAGAAGGCCGGACCGGGCGATACCCGGGGGCGGGTGTGGTCGGAGAGATCGGGCGATTTTACGGAATGCCGGATTCGGACTCTTTGCAGTCGTGCGACGCCGGCAGAGGTTTTCGGCCGAAGCCGCCGGTCGTCGTTCGAACAAACGGCGGAAACCGGAGGGCCGCGATGCCGTTTTCTCCTTGAAAGGGACGGTCCGAATGATACCGGAGCGTTCCGGAGGGAAGACGGGAGCGGCGTTCGGACCGTGCGGAACCTGCGCGACGGACATGGTTTCGGCGACGAGCCGTCGTTCGAAAGGTCCGGATCGACGCAGCATTCGGAAAGCTGCCGTTCGTGCCGATGGTCGCCGGTCGTATGAAAACTAAAGGAGCTTTTGTATGACTACGATGCTCCGTTATTCGACAATAGCGATTTTGTTGTCGTTTGCGGTGCGGGTCGGACCGTTCCCGAATCCCGCTCGGGAAACATGGAATCGTCTTGCGGAGAGTTTCGGCATCCGGCCGTAGGCGTAGGTAATGAAACTGTGATCGCGAAACAAAATTTATTGAAATAAAGAAGTTATGAGTCTCGAAAAACAAATCAACGACGGAATCAAGGCGGCCATGCTCGCCAAGGAAAAAGTGCGTCTGGCCGCTCTGCGTGCCGTGAAATCGGAAATTCTGCTGGCCAAAACCGCCGACGGATCGGATACGATTGCCGACGGCGCCGTGCTGAAGATCATCGGTAAACTGATT
>UROX01000214.1 GCA_900549685.1 uncultured Alistipes sp. | reverse complement strand
TTCCCGACACGGCCAAGGAGAAACCCCTCGCTGGCAAGGTGATCGCAGCCGGTCCCGGCACTTCCGACGTGAAAATGGAAGTCAAAGTCGGCGATCAGGTACTGTACGGCAAATACGCCGGAACCGAAATCACGATCGAAGGCAAGGATTACCTCATTATGAAACAGGGCGATATTCTGGCGATCATTTAGTCCGGAACCCGATCGACGTATAACCCGCAAACATTAAAAATCATGGCAAAAGAAATCAAATACAATACCGAAGCCCGCGAACTGCTCAAGGAAGGAGTCGATGCGCTGGCCAATGCAGTGAAAGTCACCCTCGGCCCCAAAGGTCGCAACGTAGTGATCGACAAGAAATTCGGCGCACCCCACGTAACCAAGGACGGTGTGACCGTAGCCAAAGAAATCGAACTCGAAGACGCCATCGCCAACATGGGTGCCCAGATGGTGAAGGAAGTGGCTTCGAAAACGGCCGACGATGCCGGCGACGGTACGACGACCGCAACGGTGCTCGCACAGTCCATCGTAAGCGTGGGCGTGAAGAACGTAACGGCCGGTGCCAACCCGATGGACCTCAAACGCGGTATCGACAAAGCCGTTGCGACGGTAGTCGAAAACCTGCGCAAACAGAGCCAGGAAGTAGGCGAGGATATCGACAAGATCGAACAGGTCGCCACGATCTCGGCCAACAACGACAGCGCCATCGGCAAACTGATCGCCGAAGCGATGGGCAAAGTGAATAAGGAAGGCGTCATCACCGTCGAAGAAGCCAAAGGCACCGAAACGCACGTAGACGTCGTAGAAGGTATGCAGTTCGACCGCGGATACATCTCGCCGTACTTCATCACCGATTCCGAAAAGATGGAAGCCGTGCTCGAAAAACCGCTGATCCTCATCACCGACAAGAAAGTCTCGACGATGAAAGAGATCATGGGCGTGCTGGAACCCGCCGCTCAGAACGGCCGTTCGCTGGTGATTATCGCCGAAGACGTGGACGGAGAAGCGCTGGCAGCTCTGGTTGTCAATAAACTGCGCGGA
Source organism: uncultured Alistipes sp. (assembly GCA_900549685.1). Classification (GTDB taxonomy): domain Bacteria; phylum Bacteroidota; class Bacteroidia; order Bacteroidales; family Rikenellaceae; genus Alistipes_A. The sequence continues at coordinate 2,722 of UROX01000214.1, read as the reverse complement.
GCGTTGAAGATCGCTGCCGTAAAAGCTCCGGGATTCGGCGACCGTCGTAAGGAAATGCTCGAAGACATCGCCATCCTGACCGGCGGTACGGTGATCTCCGAAGAACGCGGCATCCGTCTGGACCAGGCTACGCTCGACATGCTGGGTTCTGCCGACAAGGTGATCGTAACCAAGGAAAATACGACCGTCGTAGACGGCGTGGGCGACAAGAAAGCCATCTCCGACCGTGTGGCACAGATCCGCAAACAGATGGAAATTTCCACGTCGGACTATGACAAGGAAAAACTCGCCGAACGTCTGGCCAAACTCGCCGGAGGCGTTGCCGTACTGTACGTAGGTGCTGCCAGCGAAGTGGAAATGAAAGAGAAGAAAGACCGTGTGGACGACGCCCTGGCCGCTACGCGTGCCGCAGTCGAAGAAGGTATCGTTCCCGGTGGCGGCGTGGCCTACATCCGTGCCGTATCGGCTCTCGAAAACCTCAAAGGCGATAACGACGACGAAACGACCGGTATCCAGATCGTGAAACGCGCCATCGAAGAACCGCTCCGTCAGATCGTAGCCAACGCCGGCGGCGAAGGTTCGGTCGTCGTGGCCAACGTGAAGGAAGGCAAAGACGCCTACGGCTACAACGCCCGGGCGGACAAATACGAAGACATGTTCAAGGCCGGTATCATCGACCCGACGAAAGTGGCCCGCGTGGCACTGGAAAACGCCGCTTCGATCGCCGCGATGTTCCTGACGACCGAATGCGTGCTCGTCAATAAGAAAGAACCCGAAGCTCCGGCAGCGATGCCGCAGGGCATGGGCGGTATGGGCGGAATGATGTAATCTTTTCCGTCGAACTGCGACACAAAAGAGGGTGTCCGCTTTTGGCGGACACCCTCTTTTGTGTTTCCACCCCGCGTTTACCTGTATCGCAGACAAAAGACACTGCAATGTCCGCTCCGCCCTCTTCCTTTGCAAAACGGGAGAGTGAATCCAGCTCGATTCGAATCGTGCGGCGACCGGCTCTTTGCCTGATAGGAATCGCCCGAAAGTCAAACGAAGAAAAATTTTTCTCTTTGCGGCACTCGTCGGGACCGTATGCCTCGGCTATTCGCGTCGGGTCGTCCCCCTCGTTTTCCGGCATCATGCATACCCGCCCCCCGAACTTCGGATAGGATCGGGCTAGGAGAATCCGGATGAGAAACGAAATAAGGACAGGAAAGGTCCGACGCCTCGCGAACGACGTCGCATTTCCCGCAACCCGGAACAGCTCGGGCGACCCGAAACATGAAGAAGTGTCCGGCATGTTCCGGACACTTCTTTTTTCATGCACTCCTGTCGGGATGAATCGGAGCATAGAACGCGGCACCTCCCTTGTTCCGGGACAGAGAAACCGCACACAGTCCTTTCCCCCGATCCACCGGGCGACTCCGCAATGCGACGTATATTCCGAACGACATGCTTTCCGCATCGAATGTCGGTTGCCTTCCGGAACCGAGAGAAAACGATCTCCCGACCGGTCGAGGCACGGGCATTTCGGTCCATTACCGGGCAACGGCACCCGAAGGTCCGACTTCGCGAACGGTCGTGCGAGACCATCCGAACGACAGACATCCGTTCGGAGACGATTTTTCCCGGAAAAACGTCTACCGAAATTTCTTTTCTCCGTCGAAGTCCCGACCGGAGCGAGGCATCTCTCGTCGGAAAGAAAGGCGCGGAGGCGCATTCGGTAAAAATAGTTACCTTTGTCCCGTATTAACCAAAACAACAGACGATATGCACGCATACGTATTCCCGGGACAGGGCGCCCAGTTCGTAGGAATGGGCAAGGACCTGTACGACAACGTTCCGCTGGCCAAAGAGATGTTCGAAAAAGCCAATGAAATACTGGGCTTCCCGATCACCGATGTCATGTTCGCCGGAACCGACGAACAACTCAAGGAAACCAAGGTGACGCAGCCCGCCATTTTCCTCCACTCGGTCATCCTCGCCAAATCGCTGGGCGATGCGTTCCGCCCCGAAATGACCGCCGGCCATTCGCTGGGCGAATTCAGCGCACTGGTAGCTGCCGGAGCACTCGGCTTCGAAGACGGCCTGCGACTGGTTTCCCAACGTGCGATGGCCATGCAGAAAGCCTGCGAACAGAATCCTTCGACGATGGCAGCCATCATCGGCCTCGCCGACAACATCGTGGAAGAGACCTGCGCTTCGGTAGACGGCATCGTCGTAGCGGCCAACTACAACTGCCCCGGACAGCTCGTCATATCGGGTGCCAACGAAGCAGTGGACGAGGCTTGCGCCAAACTGACCGCAGCCGGAGCCAAACGCGCGCTGAAGCTCAAAGTGGGCGGCGCATTCCACTCCCCGCTGATGGAACCGGCCCGTGTGGAACTCGAAGCCGCGATCGCCGCCGCACCGTTCGCCACGCCGGTATGCCCCGTATACCAGAACGTCGATGCCAAACCGCATACCGACCCGACGGAAATCCGGGCCAACCTGATCGCACAGCTCACCTCGCCGGTACGCTGGACGCAGATCGTACAGAACATGCTCGCCGACGGAGCCACGTCTTTCACCGAACTCGGCCCGGGCAGCGTGCTTCAGGGACTCATCAAAAAAGTGGACAGAGCAGCCGTTTGCGAATCCAAACAATCGCTCTAACAGCCTCACAAGCCTATACAAAGGGTGGCAGATCGTCTGTCACCCTTTTTTCGCAACACTACCGAACGAATATCGG
>UROX01000213.1 GCA_900549685.1 uncultured Alistipes sp. | reverse complement strand
CGTTGGCCGCCGTGAGGTCGCGGTAATACTTGGCCTCGTAGTTGTAACCGGCGATCAGCGTCAGGTTGTGCTTCTCGGCGAAGGTCCGGTTGTAGGTTCCGTAAACGTCGGCCACATAATAGTTCTGATCCCAGACGACCTCCTTGTATTTATTGGGGAAACTGCCTTCGGGTTCGGTCATCACCTCGCCCGGATACTGCGAATACTGGACGTTGACGCTGCGGTAGTCGTTGTGCAGGTAGCCCTGCGTATAGCTGAAGTCGGCCTTTATGTTGAAGTTTTTATGCAGTTTGAACGTGGCTTCGAACGTCGTGGTGATCTCCTGGGTCTTCTTGTTGCCGAAGCTCTTGCCCTTCTGCATCATGGCGTTGTAGCCGTCCATCACGTAGTGGGTCGAAGACTGCGTCATCGAAGTATGCGACACGGCCGTTCCGTCGGGATTCACCGGCACGAACGACGCCAGCGCATGCAGCGTGGGCTTGCGGAAATTGTTGTACTCGTCCTCGTAGCCGTAATACTTGTAGTTCGACTGGAAGAATTTGGTGTTGCTGGCGATGGTCAGCCACGGCTTGATCTCGGCCTGCAATTTCACGCGGAAATTGTAGGACCTGAACATGTCGGGTTCGAGCCGGTTGACGCCCTTCTGCTGGTAGTAGCGTCCGCTGACCATGTAGGAGAGCGCCTTGGTTCCGCCCTTGATGTTGATGTTGTGATCCCACGTCGGGCGGCTGTCGTCGTAGAGGTAGTTATACCAGTCGAAGTTGGCCAGATAGACGTACTGCTGACGGCCGTTGCGCCTGTCGGTGATGACCCACGGACGCGCCGGATTCTCGGTCTTGTCGTTGCGCCGCTCCCAGAGCGCCTTGTAATCGGCTTCGGTGTAGGAGGTGTAGGGCGTGTTCTGAGTCGCCATCATGAAGAAGTCGGCGATCTTGGCCGAGTAGTAGCCGCGGGTTTCGTAATCGGTCGAGGTCGTGGGGCTGGACATGGAGAAATAACCGTTGTACGACACCTCGGCTTTTTCGTTGTACCGCCCGCTCTTGGTCGTAATCAGAATGACGCCGAACGCACCGCGGGCACCGTAGATCGCGGCCGAGGAGGCGTCTTTGAGCACCGTGATCGACTCGATGTCGTTCGAGTTGATACGGTCGGGATAGGTTTCCACACCGTCGATCAGAATCAGCGGACTGCCTCCGTTGGGCGAAGTCGTACCGCGGATGTTGTACGACGCGCCGGCTCCGGGCTGCCCCGAAGAGAGAGTTACGTTGAGGTTGGGAATCACGCCCTGCAAGGCGCGGCCCACGTTCGACACGGGACGGTCTTTCAGCTCTTTCTGCGACACCGTGGCGACGGCTCCGGTCAGGTTGGCTTTCTTCTGCACGCCGTAACCGACCACCACCACTTCGTCGATGCTCTGCTGGGCGGAAGTCAGGACCACGTCGAAAAAGGTCCGGACGCCAACCGTCGTCTTGTAGGTGTCGAACCCGATGAACGACACTTCGAGCGCGGCCTTGTCCGAAAGGCTGAACGAGTCGAAAGCAAAGGTACCGCTCGCCCCGGAAGAGGTGCCCCGGACCGCTTCGCCGTCTTTGAGCAGGATGGTGGCACCTACGACGGGATTACCGGAAGCGTCCGCGACCTTGCCCGAAATTTTGCGGGGGGGGGAAACTTGCGCACCGCGGCGCGGCGTCAGGATCACCTTGTTCCGCTCGACGTTTACGAGAACGTCGGGAATACATTTCAACACGATCCGTTCGATGGGCCAGGCCTCCGCAGCGACGGAAACGACACGGGTCAGGTCGATGTCGGCGTTGTTATACGCGAACGAGTACTTCCCCTGCGCCTCGATCTGCCGCAGCAGTTCGGCGACAGTGACATTTTTCAGATGGATCGTCACGGGCGGGTTGGCGGCGGAAACACCCCCGACGGACATAAACAGAAAAATGAATAAGGACATGATTTTTACAGGCAATCGCCGCTTGTGCGGGGCGCTGCCATCGGATTGTCCAAAAAATTTCATAGTTTTGTAACGATTTAAAGTTCATCATTCGTAGTATTATCTACGATAAGGTCTAATTTTAAGTCATGGGGCGGATGGTAGGAACATCCGTCCCAATTTTTTTAAGCTTGTCAGATCATCATAGGCAAATGGTTTTCAGGATTCGAGTTCGGGATTGCGTCATTCCGGGGCGAGAAAAACCGTCCCGCCGCGGATGTCGTAGCGTATCGGGGCGATCCGCGAGATCAGGCGCATCGCCTCCTCCAACGATTCGTATTCGATATGGAAAGAGAGTTTTGCCGAAAGGTCGATGTTCCCTTCGGAATGGAAATGTACGCCGTACCAGCGTTCCAGATTGACCAGTATGGCCGAGAGCGATTTGTTGGTGAAGACCAGACGGCGGGACGTCCAGCTGCAATAATCGCCGGCGGAAACCTCGGAAACCGCAATCCGGCCGGTCTGCGTATCGAACAAGATCCGTTCGTCGGGCCGCAGCAGGATCGGACTTTTACGGTCCGGAGTCAGGACACGGACGCTGCCCGATTGAAGGATCGTTTCGGCATAGCGAGTACCGGCCCGGTGACGGGCGTCGAACTCCGTACCGAGGACCTCGACCTGCATGACCTCCATATCGACGACGAAGGGATGGGAGGCATCGTGCCTGACCTGAAAAAAGGCTTCGCCGTCGAGCCGGACCCGACGGATTCCGGCATCGAATGTTTCGGGATAGCTCAGACGACTGTCGCCGTTGAGCCAGACCCGCGTCCCGTCGGGAAGCGTGAACTCGCTCTTGCTGCCTCGGGCCGTGACCAGGCACACCGAAGGGGCGCGTTCATACCGCGAACGCAGGAACAGGTATTCCCCGCAGACGACGAGCGCCAGCAGGGCCGCAGCGGCCGCAAAACGCCGCAAGGATATGAACCGGCTCTTCTTTCCGGCCCGGTCCAGCATGTCGATCCGGTGGTGTATGTCGGGGAGTTTATGGCGGTAATCGCGTTCCGCAGGCCGGGCGAGCAATTCCTTCCAGGCCTGAAAAAGCGCTGCGTCCTTCGTTTCCCGGTCGGCCGGGGCGGTCATCCACCGTCGGAAACGGCGTTGGATCTCCTCCGGCATATCGCCGTGCAGAAAATCGCGGACGAGTCTGTTGATTTTGTCGGTCTTCATCGTTTGGGGTGCTGCTCATAATATAGAACGACGAAAGAACGGCGAACCCCCAGCCGGAAAGAACGATTTTCAGAAAAAAAGCGTGATCGAGGCAAGCAGGCGCCGCAGTTGGCCGAGTGCGGCGGTCATATGGTTTTCCACGGTCTTGACGCTGATCCGGAGCCGCTCGGCGATCTCCCGGTTCGAAAGACCCTCGTAACGGCTCATCCGGAAGATACGCCGCCGCTGATCGGGCATCTTGTCCACGGCGATGGAGATCAGCAGCGCCAGATCGTTCGTCTCCACCTGGCTGTCGAGCGTATCGTCGTGAAAATAGCGGACGGAGGACAACTGGGCCGATTCGTATTTCTCATGCACCAGCGAACGGTTGTAAATGTCGAAAATAGCGTTTTTCGTCATCGTAAAGAGGTAATTGGAAAAACGGGTCATCTGCGCGATCTCCTCTTTGCGTTCCCAGACTTTCAGCATGATGGACTGCATGACATCCTCCGCCTCCGTCCGGTTCTTCAACATCCAGAACGCCAGTTCCTCGACTTTCGGAGCATAATGCAGATAGAGCGCATCGAACGCCTCCCGATCCCCCTGCGCCAGCCGATCCAATATTTCCCGCTCCTGCTCCACT
>UROX01000212.1 GCA_900549685.1 uncultured Alistipes sp. | reverse complement strand
GGAGGACAGGGCAAAGTCGTCTCGGGCAAAGGCGAGGAGTTGAGCGGGACGTATCAGAACATCTATGAGTTCCAGTTGGGTCTGGCTCCCGGTCTGGCGGCTTTCGTGACCAACGAAATGGCCATCGAGGTGTCGGTCGGCGTACTGGGTTTCGATTACAAGAAAATCGAACAAATCACCGACCAGACCTACAAGGGATCTTATACCAAAAGTTCGGCGAACTTCAAAATCGACATTTTTTCGATCAACATCGGCGTCGCATTCTACGTACCCACGATGAACCCCCACGTGGGCAAACACGTAGGCAACATGTTCCGAAGCAAAGAAAAACGCAGAAAATGAAACGATTCGCAAGATTACCGATAAGCGCAGTCTGTCTGTTGTGCATTTTGTGGGAAGGGTGTATCAAAAACGACATCCCCTACCCGACGATCTTCGCCGAAATCACGGCCATCGAGGTCGCCGGCCAGACGGCCGCAGCCACGATCAATCCCTCGACGCAGGAAGTGACCCTCGAGCTCGCCGATACGGTCGATCTCAAACACGTGCGTCTGCTCCGGTTCGAGACCACGCGCGAGAGCCGGGTCTCGCCGCTGCCCGGCGAGTACATCGACCTTTCGTCGCCGCTGCGGCTGACGCTGTCGATCCATCAGGATTATCTGTGGAAGATCAGGGCCGTGCAACATATCGAACGGCAGGTGGAAGTGGTCAATCAGGTGGGCGACGCCATTATCGACGTCGGCAACCGCGGCGTGCTGGTCAATGTCGTCAAAGGGCAGCCGCTTGACGACATCCGCATCGTCACGATGGTGCTGGGTCCGTCGAACTCGACGGTTTCGCCCGATCCGGCCACCATACACGACTTCACCGACGCCCAAACGTTCACGGTTCGCTACCACGACGTGACGGAAGAGTGGTCGGTACGCATCATGCACAGCGAAACGGAAATCTCGACCGGCACGGCCAATGCGTGGGCCAGGTTCGCCTACCTCAACGGCAGCTACGCCGGCAATACGGGCGACCCGACGTTCGAATACAGACTCAGGGGCGAGGAAGAATGGACGACCGTGCCCCTTGCCGAAGTCTCGACGGAAGGAACCTCTTTCTCGGCCCGGATTACGGGTCTAACACCCGAAACCGAATACGAGTTCCGCAGCGTGGCAGGTTCGTCCCGAGGGACCGAACAGACGTTCGTCACCGAACGGGAAGAGCCGATTCCCAACCTGTCGTTCGACGACTGGTTCCAGAACGGGAAAGTGTGGTATGCAAACAAAGATATGTCGGACGAAAACTACTGGTGGGACTCGGGCAACAAAGGTTCGACGGCAATCGGTTCGACGAATCCCACGATGCCCGAAGACGAGATCGTCGTCAAAGGGAGAGCCGCCGCACTCAAATCCACTTCGGTCCTCTCCGTCTTCGCAGCAGGCAGCCTCTATCTGGGACAGTTCCAAAGGGTGATCGGCACATCGGGCGCAGAGATTTCGATGGGACGCCCCTACACGGGACGGCCGACCAAACTCAGCGGATACATCAACTACACGCCGGGCACGATAGACAAAGCCAAAAGCCCCTACGAGAGCTTCGCAGGCAAACCCGACACCTGCCATATCTACATGCTGCTCTCGGACAAAGAGATACCTTACACGATCAACACGTCGAAAAAACAGTTCATCGACTTCGAGAACGACCCGAACATCATCGCCTTCGGCGACATACAGCTCGCCCGGCCGACTTCGGGCTACGAAGCCTTCACGATCGAACTGGCTTACAGGAGCCTCGTGCGCAAACCCAAATACGCGCTCATCGTAGCCGCAGCCAGCAAATACGGAGACTTCTTCACAGGCAGTACGAGCAGCGAGCTGTACATCGACGAATTCTCGCTGAGTTTCGAATAAGGCACACAGACGGTCTCCGCATCGCCTTTATCCGAAATCGGAAGACGCGTTTAACGAATCCGCGAACCCGGAACCTCTCTACGGAGAAGATTCCGGGTTTCGTGTTTTTATATCCGCAGGATCCGGGTCCCAGTCAAAACGTTATCGGGCCGGAAAAACAGGAAAAACAACGATTCCGCAGGCGACGAACGACAATAACCGGACACGAGACAATATATAAATATGTCAGCCCCTGTATCCCGAAGCGCCGTCACATCCGGTCCGTCGTCGCTTCCGTGCTTTTCGAACGGCGTTTAAAGCTCCGCAGAGGCGAGAAGAGACCGACTCGGCAACGTGATTCATGTCCGCGGATCGTTGCGGTCGAATAGAATGCAATCGGGAACTTCGGGACATTAAAACATATCCTTACCGTTCCTCTTTGTCAGCCATTTTTTCCCTCTTGGCCGCATTCCGGAACAGTTCGCCCCATTTTCAGCAAGAGGGTTTAAGGTCGAGAAACGAAAAGAAATTCCATCCGCTTTCCCGGCATACAGCAAAGGGATATAATGCGGGACCGGATGCGAAAAGGGCGGCCGATACGTTTCGGTCGCCCTTTCGGTCTTGTCGTCACGGAAGGCGCGGTGTCATTGTTTGCCCGCCACCCGGTCGAAATATTTCTTGAAGAAAAGAATCTGGTAGTCGATCGAATTGGTCCAGTACGGTCCGTTGTGTACGCCGGGACGCACCAGATAGTCGTGGTCGATGCCTTTGGCCCGCAGACGTTCGTGCAGATCGAGGTTCACGTCGAAGAAGAAATCGTCGTATCCGCAATCCACGATAAGCGCCAGCTCGCCGTTCTCGAGTCCGTCCACGAGATTGACGACCGTGTAGTCGTCCCACGAACGACCGTCGGACGACAACTCGCCGATCACCCGCTTGATCTCCCAGTTCTCGGGGAAAGGACGGATGTCCACCCCGCCGCTGGTCGTACCGGCCGCACCGAAGACGTCCTTATGCCGCAGTGACAACCACATGGCCCCGTGTCCGCCCATGCTCAGACCGGTCACGGCCCGGCCTTCGCGGGAAGCTATCGTCCGGTAGTTGCGGTCCACGAAGCCGATCAGCTCGTTCGACACGAAGGTCTCGTAACGCACTTTCGGGTCGATAGGACTGTCGAAATACCAGCTGTTCTGTCCGTCCGGACATACGAAAATGATTCCGTACAGATCGGCCAGCGCCGGCAGTTCGGGCTTGACCTGCACCCACGTGTCTTCGTTGCCGCTGTAACCGTGCAGCAGATACACCACCGGGAAACGGGTCCCCTCGGCGGCTTTCGCTCCGTCGGGCGCCACCACGACCACATTCACATCCTTGTTCATCGCCTCGCTGCGTACCGAAACCTTTTCGAGCGTCGCCGCCGAAACGAACACGCTCAACAACAGAGCGGCCGCCGATGTCAAAAACTTTTTCATACTTTCGATTTCTATTTGATTTAATGTTCAGGTCGAGCTTATCTCTTCGCCGGAATCCCGCCGCGGAAGACGGACGTCCGGACTCCGCAGCCCCGCCGTTACGGCGGCAATATTTCACAGCGTCGTCAAAATTAGAAATATTTCACCGATTCCTTGCATTTTCACAGCCTTTTTCGTTTTTTTGTAGAAACGATAAACGCTACGAACGATGATCTTCTCTGCGGACGGCAAATTTTGGTGGCGGCGCTCTCTACTCCCGAAGTCGTGAGCCGATAAGCCGTGCAGAAAAGATTCCATACGATAACGAATGCAAGAGGGCCGTCGAACACGACGGCCCTCTTGACATTACACCGGAAAATATATAAACTTACATATACCGAAAAGCCATGAGCACGAAAACCAAACGATTCATTCTTCCCGAAACGGAAATCCCCACCCACTG
>UROX01000211.1 GCA_900549685.1 uncultured Alistipes sp. | reverse complement strand
CTCTTTCGGATTGTTTATCGGCATACGGGGATTTTAATCGGGGGCCAAAGATAAACATTTCGGCCGAAACGACAAAAAACGGCTCTCGGGAATGCTCCGAACCGGCCGTAACTACTCGCGACATATCGACCAATACAATGCGAGGCGACTGCACGGAGCAATCTGACAACACGAACATAAAGATAAGACAATGCTTCCCGGCATATTTCCGGGAAGCGTTGTCCGATTATCGGTACATCCGACCGTTCCGAATACAGTCCGACGCCTGCCCGGGGACGATAAGAAAACCGTAGTTATATACCTTTTCACACAGCCGGTACGGCATTTCCGGGCGGGCCTTGATACTCCAGGAATCGGTTCCGCCGACCCCGGCCTGCACAAGGTCGATATTCACCGTCAGCCGGTCGGAAGAGCACTCCGCTTCGGAGGCATGTCCGGCCTCTTCAAGAGCCTCCGGCGAACAGCGGCGGACGGCGACGCTGAGCGGCTGGCGGCCAATAAACTGCACGCCGCGTCCGGCAGCGTTCCGCAGGCAGAGCCAACGGACACCGGTCCGGTTGCCGTTCTCCTGCGGGCGGACATAGTCGTAGCGGAAATCATCGACATGACCGTCATACACCGAAACAAAGGCCGAAAGGCAACGGTCGGAATAATTTTCATGCGGTCCCCGTCCGTAGAACATCATCCGATCATAATCGGCACCGCACTGCATCTGCATGCCGACGCGAAGCATCTCGGGCAACTGCGGATTCAGATGCCGAAGGGCATAGCCGACCTCGACAGCTCCCCCGCCGCCGATAGTATAGGTCAGCGTCAGGGACAAGGTGTCGGGAATCGACTTCCCGACGGTCACGACCACCCTACCAGATTCTTTTGAAACTGTTAAATCTTTGACTGTCATTCGTTTTTCGGCATGTTTCCAGAAATCCAAAAGAACGTCGGTTTTCCAACCGCGGCGGTCGTTGTCGGTCGCCGCACGCCAAAAATCGGGTTTCAACGGACCGCAGATCGCCGGGCACCCGTCGAGGGAACAGGAAGTCAAATAACCGCTCGATCGGCTAATCACGATTTTGGCTGATCCGGATGTAAACAACAGGCTGTCAGCATATTCCCGCACCACTACCCTACCCTGCGGCAGATCGCGCCGCAAAGCGCTCAATGCGCTGATTTTCAACTGCTCGGCAGCGACTTTCCAACCGGCTTCGGCGTAAGGACGCTCCTGCGCCTCATAAGCCGAAAGCCGGAGCCAGTATTCCGCGCCGGGAATTTGCCGGAAAGGCTTGTAAGGCACCGAAATCTCGACGCTCTCACCTGGGGCCGTCGGCGGAACGGCCAACGTACCACTTTGAAGCACATGGTTTTCGTCGCGAAGTTCCCACTTATAGTCGTAAACGTCGGTCGACGAGAAAAAATTCCGGTTGACGACGCGGATTCGCCCCTGTGCCGGGTCTACCGGTTCGAACGCAATCGGCTGGAAGACATACTTGCACTCGTACATCGCGGGTTTCACCGTGCGGTCGGGCGCAAGGAGGCCGTTGATGCAGAAATTACCGTCGTGAACCTCTCCCGCCGGTTCGAAATCACCGCCGTAGGCCCAGCAAATGCGGCCCGAAGCGTCGCGCCGTTCGATCCCCTGGTCGATCCAATCCCAAATATGCCCGCCCAGCAGGCGTTTGTGGCGGCGGATAAGCGTCCAATAGTCGTTCAGTCCGCCTGTGGAGTTGCCCATCGAGTGGGCATATTCGCACAACAGCACAGGCCGCGAGACGTGGGGCCATTCGGCCAGAAACTCCAGTTCTTCGAGCGTCGGGTACATGCGGCTCAAGATGTCGACATAAGCCGGGTCGTCAGGGTTGGCCATCTCGGCGAAACGCGCGGCCGTCTCTCCGGCGGCTACGACTTCGCTGGTGGCCACAGCGGCCTGCGAGCGGCTTATGGGACGGTAAAGCGGGTGCTCGGGTACACCCTGCGCGCCTTCGTAATGGATAAAACGGGTCGGATCGGCATCTTTGGTCCAGGCAGAAACCGCCGCGAAAGCCGGTCCGCAGCCCGATTCGTTGCCCATCGACCAACCGATGACCGACGGATGGTTCCTGTTGTTGTGCAACATGGACAACGACAGCGACGAGGCGTTTGCCACCCTGTTCCGGAAATACTACAAAGACCTGGTGCTGTTTGCGGGGACGATCCTCCACGAACAGGAGGTTTGCGAGGACATCGTGCAGACCATCTTTCTCAGGCTGTGGGACAATCGCGGCCGGCTCCGGATCGAGACTTCGCTGAAATCCTACCTCCTGAGCGCCGTGCGCAACAGTTGCATCGAGGAGATCCGCCACCGGAAGATCGTCTCGGCCCACCAGCAGGAAATCCTCAACGGCAGCGTGTTAGGCGACCACGATACGGCCCGATACATTCTCTACTCCGACCTGAACGACCACTTGCAGGAAGCGTTGGGGAAACTTCCCCGGAAGTTGCGTGAATGCTTCGAAATGAACCGTTTCCAGAACCTCAAATACCGGGAAATCGCCGAACGGCTGAACGTCTCGGTGCGGACCGTCGAAGTGCGCATCGGCGACGCGCTGAATCTGCTCAAAACGTATCTGGGCGAATTTTACACCGCAATATGCATTATTTTGCTTTCGGACGTGTGGTAAAACCCCGCCGAACCGTCATATATATAAGTATAGTGTATTTTCAAGATAGCAAGGACGCATGGACGAACAACAAAATATACGGATAGCCAGATACCTCGCAGGCGACGCCACGGAACAGGAACGCGAAGAACTGCGAACCGAACTGGCACGGTCGGAAGCGCTGCGCGAAGACTTCTTCCGGCTGAAAAACCTATGGGAAGCGGCCCATCCGGCGTTCGACCCCAAGCGGATCGACACCGACGCCGCATTGCGTAAAGTGCTGGCAAAGCGCACACAACCGCCTCAAGCAGCTGTACCCCGGCCGACATTGACCGACCGGTTCCGGCACATTGCCGCCGTGCTGTTCATCCCGCTGCTGACCGCCTCGCTGTTCTTCGCGTGGAAGGCGGCGAACCGTACCGGAGAGACCATTGCCTTCAACGAAGTGACGGCGCCCTACGGAACCATGACAAGGATCGTGTTGCCCGACAGTTCTCGCGTATGGATCAACACGGGCAGTTCGCTCGAATACCCCTCCCGCTTCCGGGCCGGCGAGCAGCGCACGGTGCGTATGACCGGAGAGGCCTATTTCGAGGTTCACGCCGATGAAAAACGACCGTTCGTCGTCGAAGTCGGCGGCCTGAGCGTCACGGCCAAAGGCACGGCGTTCAACATCAACGCCTACGACAAGCTCCGCGAGACCGTCGTGACGCTGGTCAGCGGCAAGGTGGACGTTGCGGCGGGCGGCGTGAAGAACAGTCTCCTGCCCGAACAGCAGTTGAGTTACTATGCCGACAGCACAATGCGGATAACCGACGTAGACACGTTCCGGGGGACTTCGTGGAAAGACGGCATTCTCGCCTTCCGCGACGATGCGCTGAAAGACGTTTTCAACCGCCTGGGCCAGATATACCGGGTGCAGTTCGAGGTCATGGACCCGGAACTCGGCGACTATGTCTACCGCGCGACTTTCCGGGGCGAGACATTCGACCAGATCCTGCGCCTGCTGGAAATCAGTGCGCCGATCCGCTTCGAGGAACAGCCCCGCCACCAGGAATCGGACAGCGGATTCTCGGAGAAAATTATCCGCGTATACAAAAATCAATGACCGTTCGGGAACCAATGAAAACGGGCCAATCAACCGGATGGCCCGTTTTTTCGGTTGTATAACACCCGCGATCCGGGGAGAATGCG
>UROX01000210.1 GCA_900549685.1 uncultured Alistipes sp. | reverse complement strand
GAATCCGCATCATCGAACGGTAACTCTGTTCCTTGGCGAACAATCGGGTGTAATATTCGTTGTCACCCTTGTCCTTGTCGATGATAATGTGTTTGGGGGCGGGAATCAGACAGTGCTGGATTCCGCCGTATCCGCCCACCGACTCCTGATAGGCTCCGGTGTGGAAAAAGCCGATATACTGCGGCGTGTCGCCGAGTTTGGGCAGGAAGATCGCGTTGGAATGCGACTCGCCGTTGTAGTAATCCTCGCTGTCGCAGGTGAGGCCGCCGAGGAAAACGCGCTGGTACTCCTTGTCCCAGTTATTGATGGCCAGCAGAATATAGCGCTGGTTGATACCCCAGATGTCGGGCAGCGTCGTCATAAAGGAACTGTCGATCATATACCAGCTTTCGCGGTCGTTCTGCTGTTTCTGGTTGATGATGGAGAAAAGCGTCGCGCCGCTCTCGCCCACGGTGAACGATCCGAATTCGGTGAATATGTTCGGTTCGTCGATCCCGGCCTGGTTGCATACGTTCTTGATCTGCGCAACGATCTCCTCGGTGATGTACTCGTAGTCGTAGTCGAAAGCCAGCGAATTCTTGATCGGGAACCCGCCGCCGATGTTGAGCGAATCGAGTTCCGGACAGATCTTCTTCAGCTCGCAATAGACGCTCAGGCACTTGTTCAGCTCGTTCCAGTAATAGGCCGTGTCCTTGATGCCGGTGTTGATGAAAAAATGCAGCATCTTGAGCTGGAACTTCTTGTTGTTCTTGATCTTGGACCGGTAATACTCGACAATGTCGTTGTAACGGATACCGAGCCGCGAGGTATAGAAATCGAACTTGGGTTCCTCCTCCGAAGCGATGCGGATGCCGATCTTGCAGCGCCGGTCGATCGCTCCGTCGAGCAGTGCCAGCTCTTCCTTGTTGTCGATGATGGGGATCGTGTTCTCGAACCCGTTATTGACGAGCGAAGCGATGTTCTCCACGTACTGCGGACGTTTGAACCCGTTGCAGATGATATAAATGTTCTTGTCGATGATCCCGCCGTCGTAGAGCGAATTGATGATATGGATGTCGTAGGCCGAGGAAGTCTCGAGGTTGATCTCGTTCTTGAGCGCCTCCTCCAGCACGAACGAAAAATGCGAACTCTTGGTACAGTAACAGTAATTGTAGTTCCCCTTATAGTCCACTTTAGCCATCGCCACATTGAAGAGCCGTTTGGCCCGTTGTATCTGCGAAGTAATCTTCGGCAGATAGGTGATCTTCAACGGCGTGCCGTACTGTTTGATAACATCCATCAGCGGCACTTCATGGAAATTCAGTTCGTTGTCCACGACCGAAAATTCGTCCTGAGGAAACTCGAACGTCTGTTCGATCAAATCGATGTACTTGTTTTTCATTCTGCATTCGGATTAAAAACCACCCATCCGCCTTCGCTACATCGCATCTGTTCTGCCGAAGTAGCCGAGCCGCATCGGCTCCGCAACGGAAATGCAAAGAAGGCGATTCTTCCGGAGAAAAACAACCCGACGGGATTTTATTTCTTTCCGCAACGCATTTCCGTACCGAAAATACCGTCCGAAGGCCGTTCCGACACGATTTTTGAGCGGACGTTTTGCTACTCTTGCGAAAAAAGAATACCTTTGAAAACGAATTTTTAACGGTTGGAAGTTATGGTGGGTAAGATTATCGCCGATTACATGCGAAGCAACAAACGGCTGGTCGTTCCCCAGTTCGGGGCGTTCATCCGCAAAGATACGGACGGAAAGATCGTATTCGTCCCCTTTCTCAGGAAAGACGACGGGGTTCTCGCTCAACTCGTATGCACCGCCTGCGGTCTGGGACTCGACGAGGCCCGGAGCGCCATCGACGATTACGTGGCCGGCATCAGGGCCGGCATAGCCGCCCGCGGCTCGTTCGTCATCGAAGGCGTGGGCCGACTCGTTTCCGACAGCAGCGGTACGTACTGTATGGGGGACGAAAAAGCGACGATTCTGCCTCCGACCGACGCGCCGCGGCCGATTTCCGCTCCTGCGGCTGCTCCGCAGACAGTGCACGGTTCCGCACGCCCCGCCGTTCCGGCAGAAAAAGACACGCCGGTCGGACCGCGTCACGAGGAACCTGTCCGCTCCGCATCCGCAACACCCCATCCCATGACGGACGCCCATGCGGAGCAGAACATTCCAGCCACGCCGTCACCCGCGGCACAGCGGCCGTATGCGGCTGCCCCGACACCAGCCAACGAACAAAGGCACCCCGCTCCCACACGGACCGATGCACCGTCCTCCAGACCGGTTCCGCCTCCGGTACCCAAGCGTCCCTCCGGCATGCAACGCCGGTCCGGCCCAGCCCGGGAACAGGGTTATCCGGGGCAGAGTGTCTCCGCTCCCGATCCGAACCGCAAACCGTTTCCGCCCCGGCCTTCCGCCCCGCGCGGAATGCGCCCGCCCAAACAGACACCGGGGCAGGGCGGAGCCTATCCGCGCGAAGGCATCGTAAAGAAAACGAAAACGGACGGGTTCATCCTCATCGCCCTGCTCGTAGCTGTCGTCGCACTGGCCGTCATCGTCTACGGCATGTTCGTCAAACACGGAGAGCCGGATATCAAGTCGATGCTGTTCCCCGAACAGACGACGAACACGACGATCGAAACCGATATCGAATAGAAACATTCCGCGAAGCAGTTTCACCGACAGAACATGGATTTAGTAACGACAAAACAACGGTTCGGCATCATCGGCAACGACGAGGCGTTGAACCGTGCGCTGGAAATAGCCCTGAGAGTAGCGGCGACGGACCTGTCCGTGCTGGTGACGGGAGAGAGCGGAACGGGCAAAGAGTTTTTACCGCAGATCATCCATGCCAACAGCGCGCGCAAGCACGGCAATTACATCGCCGTCAATTGCGGCGCCATTCCCGAAGGGACGATCGATTCGGAACTTTTCGGACACGAAAAGGGCGCTTTCACCGGAGCGACGGAAAGCCGCAAAGGATATTTCGAAGTGGCCGACGGAGGGACCATTTTTCTGGACGAGGTGGCCGAACTGCCCCACACGACGCAGGTGCGTCTGTTGCGCGTGCTCCAGACGGGAGAATTCATCCGCGTAGGCTCCTCGAAAGCCCAGAAGACCAACGTGCGGGTCGTCGCCGCAACCAACATCAACCTCCGCCAGGCCATTCAGGAGGGACGCTTCCGCGAAGACCTGTACTACCGTCTCAACACCGTGCCGATCCTTATTCCCCCGCTCCGAGAGCGCAAAGGCGACATTTTCCTGCTGTTCCGCAAATTCGCGTCCGACATCGCGCTGCAATACCGCATGCCGGCCATCGCGCTCGACGAGGGAGCGCGGCGCCTGCTGGAAAATTATGCCTGGCCGGGCAATATCCGGCAGCTCAAGAACGTTGCGGAACAGATATCGGCCGTCGAAGAATCCAGAGCGATCTCGAGCGACATACTGACCAAATATCTGCCCGACTACGCTCCGCCTTCCGCCGTCCCAATGGTGATGGAACATTCCGCGCCGAAGGACATGAGCGACGAAAGAGAGCTGCTCTACAAAGTATTGTTCGACCTGAGGGCCGACATGAACGAAATGAAGCGCATGCTGTCCGAACTGCTCGCCGAGCGTCGTTACGAGCCGAAGAAAAGCGAGCCGCCGAGCCTCATGCCCCATAACTATACGGTAAGTCCGGTACGACAGCCGGCCATGCCGGACGAAGTGTTCACCGACACGGAGGAAGTGACCGACGAGGTACCCAAAGAGGAGATGACCAAGGAAAAAGCACAGCGGGAAGCCGTCGTGCGGGCGCTTCGGAAACATAACGGCAAACGCAGGGAGGCCGCCCGGGAGCTATTCATTTCCGAACGGACCCTGTACCGTAAAATCAAAGAACTGAATATCGATG
>UROX01000209.1 GCA_900549685.1 uncultured Alistipes sp. | reverse complement strand
CGGCCAGCTGACTCGATTCGTACCAGAAGCTGTAATTGCCCGAGAAAAGGTTGATGTCGCTGTAATCGATGTCGATGATGTGTGTGCTCACCGAGTCGAGGAAGTGACGGTCGTGGGAGACGACCAGCACGGTGTTCTCGTAGTTGGACAGGTAGTTTTCGAGCCACATGACCGTATTGACGTCCAGGTCGTTGGTCGGCTCGTCGAGCAGCAGGTTGTCGGGCTTGCCGAACAGGGCCTGGGCCAGCAGCACGCGCACTTTCTCCTTGGCGTTGAGCCGTCCCATCATTTCGCTGTGCAGATGTTCCTTGATGCCCAGTCCGCTGAGCAGGTTGGCGGCGTCGCTCTCTGCGTTCCATCCGTCCATTTCGGCGAATTTCTCTTCCAGTTCGCCGGCCCTGATGCCGTCCTCTTCCGTGAAATCGGGTTTGGCGTAGAGGGCGTTCTTCTCCTGCATCAGCGACCAGAGCGGCTGATGGCCCATCAGAACGGTATCGAGCACCGTGCATTCGTCGTATTCGAAGTGATCCTGTTTGAGCACCGAAAGACGTTCGTGGGGACCGAAGGCGACCGAGCCGCGCGTGGGCGTCACTTCGCCGCTGAGCACCTTGAGGAAAGTGGATTTGCCCGCGCCGTTGGCGCCGATCACGCCGTAACAGTTGCCGGGCGTGAATTTCAGATTGACATCCTTGAACAGGACTCTTTTGCCGTATTGTACTTCCAGATTCGAAACGGTAATCATCTGCTTTTCGTCGTTTGTGTTTTTATATCCTGCAAAGGTACGATTTCCGGGGCGTTATTCCAATTCGTTTTCTCTCCGGACGGATTTCGGGCCATAATCGTCGATTTTTCGTCTTACCGACGTCTTTGTGCCGTCGCGTCCGGGCGAAGGCATGCACCGTTCCGGCGAGGAAAATATGGTCCGTTCGTTTTTTATCCTTATCTTCGAAAATCCTTTGCCGGAAGGATGCCCATTTTGCGGCGGGCCTGTCCGTTCCGGAACGAGGTACGAACGACTAAACCTAAAACGATATGAAAAGAAATTTTATCGGATTCCGGAGGCCGGGAGCGATCCCCGTCGTCGTGGGGGCGGCCTTGTTGTTCGCCTGCAACGCCGTGGAGACGAAACTCGAGCCGACGGACAACGTGTGTTCGCGGCGGTGTTCGCTCACCGAAACCCGCTCGCTGGCCGGATTCGAAGAGGGAACGGACGGCTTCTCGGCCGGGAAAAATGTCGATTCGCTCGAATTGGCGGTCGCTGTTCCGGGCTGGAACGCCCGGGTGTACGAAGGCGAACAGTGCCTGCAGGTCCGGTGTCCGGACGCCCCGGCCCGCAACTGGCGGACCGTGTTCAGGGAGTATGACCGGAGCGTCGATCTGAGGGAGACGCCTGTGCTTTCGTTCGGCATTCATGCCGATGCTGGGGCGCCGACGGCCGATTATTACGTCCGGCTCGTGTTGTGCAACGGGGCCGGCTCGACGTTCGAGAGCGTGGCCAAGGTGATGCCCGTCGAATGGAACGCGACGATCTTCGACCTGCACGAATGTCCGTTTCTCGATAATATCCGGCGCATGGAGATCGGTCTGATGAACGATAGCGATTCGCTCTGGACGGACGCGGCGTTCCGCATCGACGGCATCGAGGTCGGAAAGCCCATCGACCTGACGTTCAAGATTCCCGGTTCCGCTTCGCTTTTCGAGGCCGAAAAGGGCAATGTCTCGCAGCAGGACGGTATGCTCGTGTTCGATTTCGAGACCGGCGGCACGCTGACTTCCCCTTCGCTGGCCGGCAGCCGCAACTCTGTTTTCAATCCGGAGCTGCGCGACCGCAACACGATGTTCTTCGTCATGGAGAACCGCAGTACGGCTTCGAAACTCAAGATCGATTTTCTGACGGATAAGGAGGGCGAGTATGCCGACGTGCGTTCCAAAACGTTCGACATCGAGCCTTCCTCGCCCAAGCAGGCCTATTATTTCAACTTTTCCGATCTGGAGACGGCCGCAGGTCATCTGACGGGCTTCCGTATCGAACCGCTCGGCGGCGAGGGTATGCTGCTCATCGACCGCATCACGTTCGAACGCGAGGCAGTGCTGGAGCCGTTCGCCGGGACGATAGACGCCTGTACGGCCGATGAGGATAAAATTACGATCCGGGGAACGATCCGTCCCGAATGCGGCGACCGCTATACCCGTATAGCCGTCTACGAGGCGCCCATGTATATCCGGAGCGAAGGGACCGAAAGACTCGTCCGCCTTTACGAAGGACCGCTCTCGGAACAATTCACGATCGACCGCATTCCGTTGCGGCGTAAAAGCGGAACCACCCATCTGAGCAGCCGTCTGCTGGCCGTGGCCGAAGACGGCAAAGGAGGTTCCATGAAAATAGCTCCTTATTTTTATATAGAGAACTGGCGCGACTTCACCGACAATCCCTATGAATTCCGTTTGCCGGACCGGACCGTGAGCGTGCTGGACTACGGTGCCCGGGGCGACGGTTTTACGGACGATTCCCGCAGCATACAAGCGGCTCTGGACGAGGTGTCGGCCCGGGGCGGCGGCCGTGTCGTGCTGCCCGGCGACAGCACGTTGTACGGACGGCGTTACGTGGCCACCCATATTATGATGCGGAGCAACGTGGAACTGCATATCGAAAAAGGCGCGATCCTCTGGCAGTCGCAGGAGGCGGACGACTATCCTTACCGCCCCGTCTACGGGCATGACGTCGTTATCCCGAACGTTCCGTGGACGCACAGCCTCTATGTCAATCGTCCGCTCATACAGGCCCGGGACGTGGAGAACATCAAGATCACGGGTCCCGGGAAGATACGGTCCGCCGATCCGTATTGCGTAGACCCCCATCTGGACCATTACGCCCGGACCTGCACCGACCGTATCCATGTCGTACCCATCGGCTGCTGGAAGGTGGACAACATCGAGCTTTCCGATCTGGAACTCGTGCGGACGAACAACTACCACACGGGTTTCTACTTCTGCCGGAACCTGTTCGTCGGCAACGTGAAGATGCACGAGGTGCAGTGTGTCAGCGGCGACGGCGTCAGCCTGAGTATCGGGACGAACCACGTGAAGGTCGCCCGCCTGATTTTCGAGTCGAACGACGACGGTATCGTGCTGTGCAGCAGTTATAACGATCCCCGGGGCGGTGTCTGGTGGTGGGGCGACAACGACTGGGACCGCTCGGTCCGCCATGTGGAAGTCTGCCACAGCTACATCAATTCCGGCGGCGGAAAGGCCATCGCGCTCATTCCGTGGGGATCCACCAATCCCGATCAGCAAAAACAGGAAACCGACAGCATATTCGTTCACGACAATGTGCTCATGGGAGGATATTCCGTAGGTACGTGGCCCGACAACCCGTTCGACGGCAAACCCTTCGACAATACCGAAGTGGACGACTACGCTCCGGTCAAGAATTTCCGTATTTCCGGCAACGAGTACCTGAGTCCGTGCGACCTGCTTTGCATCCGCCCGACCAACTTCATCACCGATTGCGGAATCCGCAGCAGTTCGACGTTCCGCAACGGCGATTTCGCATTCGGGCATTCCTATTGGACGATGGAGGGCGAAGCCGGAGAGGAAAACGGCTACGGTTATGCCCGTAACGGCGGTCGGCTGTACGAGGGGCTGTATCTGACCGCGGGCGACTACGATTTCACGGCCGAGACGATGGCTTCGGGCGAAATGTTCGTTGAAGATGCCGAGAGCGGTGCGCCGGTGGGTGCGGCGGCTATCGGAACGGAGACATGGGCGCCGCAGACCCTGAGGGTGCGGATTCCCGAAGACGGCACCTATTACTTGGGTATCCGGGGTACGGATGCCCGTATCCGCAACGTCGGGCTGGACGGCGTTCGGTGAGACCCTGATATCCAGAATCGGCATGCAGGCCTTGAAACTCTATGTCAACATCCAGAACCTGAAAACCTGGAAGCAC
>UROX01000208.1 GCA_900549685.1 uncultured Alistipes sp. | reverse complement strand
GACAAACAAACTCCGATTTTGAGCGAAAAAACCGTAATTTAGACAAACAAACCACACCGTTTGAGACTATAAAATACCAGCGCGACAAACAAATTTTCATTGTTTATCGCGCTGATATTTAACTATTTAACCTATATAAAGGCTATTAATATTCCTCCTCGTTGAAGAAGAAGTCGTCCTTGCTCGGGTAGTCGGGCCAGATGTCTTCGATGCTTTCGTAGATTTCGCCTTCGTCCTCGATTTCGTTGAGGTTTTCGATGACTTCGAGCGGGGCGCCCGAACGGGTGGCGTAATCGATCAGTTCGTCTTTGGTGGCCGGCCACGGCGCGTCTTCGAGTTTCGAAGCCAACTCTAATGTCCAGTACATGGTTTTATAGGTTTTTAGTTGTTTTCCGGTGTTCCGTTCGCGAAAATATAAATTTTTCGGCAATTATATACTTCAAATGTATCAAAGTTCCCGATAACATTTATCGAATCCGGTCCCAGGGAGCCGCAGCCAGCAGGGCCGCGTTTCCGAGACGCCCCCGTCGCCTTTTCCCTGGACGGGGCTTCGGGCGCAGCCCGGAAGGCAGGGCGGCTACCGTGAGTGTCGGTATGTGGGCAGTATATGATCGCGATGTTTTTTTATTCGTCGTACACCCAATACGATTCTTTTACGTTGAAATCGTCGGATAGTTTTCGCCCCAGCACGTAGAGGTAGTCCGACAGCCGGTTGATGTACTGCATCACGTGTGGGTCTACGGGACATTCGTCGGCGAGCGAAAGAATCCGTCTCTCGCTCCGGCGGCACACGGTCCGGCAGATGTGGCAGAGCGAGACCGCCGGATGGCCGCCCGGCAGCGTGAATTTGTCGATGGGGCGCAGTGCGGCCTGTATCGTGTCGATCTCCCGTTCGAGAAAGGTGACCTGCTCGGCACCGAACGCCGGCAGGTATTTGCGTGCGTCACCTTCGGTCGCCAGACGGGCCGACAGTCGCATCGAGTGGTCGAGCACGACGAGCAGCGTCTCCCGATACGTCGCGAACGGAGCCTGTTCGGGCAGGTTGTCTCTCAGGTAGGCGATCTGGGCCGACAGTTCGTCGATCGTGCCGTAGGCTTCCAGCCGGGGATGGTTCTTGGGAACGCGTTGGCCACCGACGAGCGATGTGGTGCCGTTGTCTCCGGTTTTCGTGTATACTTTCATGGCGGATAGGTTTTGTTTGTCCGACTCAGATAATGTAGTGCTGGGGTTGGAGTTTGGGACTGAAGAAATAGATCATCATCAATTTTCGGTCCACGCTGACGCACGGATAGTGTTCCCTGATCTGCCGGGCCAGCCGTCGGCAGCGCGCCGACCGGTGGGGCGACAGGATGACGAGGCTGCCCCGGCGTGCGGCCGCTTCGCGTGCCGTCGATACGATGGTCTCCATCGCTACGTCCGGAAGCAGGATGTAAAGCGTATGTTCGCCGTCGGGAGCGGCACCGATGTCCGGAACGAGCGTGTAGCCGTCCATCCGGCAGTGGGTGTAGAGGTTCTGGAGTTTGACGGCGTTCTTTTTGCCGATCCGCTCGCCGCGTAGG
Organism: uncultured Alistipes sp.; assembly: GCA_900549685.1. Lineage (GTDB taxonomy): Bacteria > Bacteroidota > Bacteroidia > Bacteroidales > Rikenellaceae > Alistipes_A. Next base: position 2,456 of record UROX01000208.1, on the reverse strand, counting down.
GCTTCGTAGAGCGAGGTGTCGCTTCCCGTGATGCGACTTTTCATAAATACGTTGCGGACGATGCCGTACATGAACGGCGAATGGATGCCGTGTCCGCGCCAGTGGCGGACATGGATATGGGCGCCGATCCGGAAATATCCCCGGAAGAGGCGCTGCTTTATTTTAGAGTAGATATTCATCTCGTTTACGAACGTTTTTCCCCGCCGCGCAGCTGTCCCGCCAGATGGCCGGTGGAATAGGCGATCTGCAGGTTGTAACCACCCGTGTCGGCGTCGATGTCGAGCAGCTCGCCGGCGAAGTAGAGTCCCCGTACCAGCCGGGACTCCATGGTGTGCGGATCGACTTCCCGTGTCGATACGCCGCCCGCCGTGACGATGGCTTCCCGGAAGGAACCGTAGTCGGAGATCGGTATCCGTACGTTTTTGAGCGCTCGGGCGATCCCGGACAGGTCGGCCCCGTCGAGCGTTTCCAGCGGTGTGCGTAACGGCCGATGCAGGATGTCGGCCCAAGCGGGCGCCATGCGCGAGGGCAGCAGTTTCGGCAACAGCTCCCGCAGCGTCGCTCCGTGCGGCAGCGCTTCCTTTTCCCGGACGATGCGGGCCGTGAGTTTACCCTCGTCGAGGGCGGGTTTCAGGTCGAGGACGAGGACCGCCTCCCGTTCGTCGATCAGGGCGTCCACAGCTTGCCGGCTCATGCGCAGGGCGATCGGACCGCCGATGTGCGGCGTGAACTCCAACTCACCGAATTCTTCCTGAACGGTCCGGCCGTCTATCGTCAGCGCGGCGCCGATGTTGCGGAGCGAGAGACCTTGCAGCCGGTCGGTCCATGCCGTTCCGGAGCGGAGCGGCGTGAGCGAGGGTCGTATTTCGATCACGGTGTGTCCCGCCCTGTATGCCAGCATGTAGCCGTCGCCGGTGGAACCCGTAGCGGGGTAGGAGGCTCCTCCCGTGGCCAGCAGAATGTTGGAAGCCGAGACGCGCTGAGGCCGGCCGGATTCGGGCCGGATCGTCGCGCCGGTTATCTGTCCCGCGTGCGAGTGGATCTCTTCGATACGGGTGCGGCACATGATCTGCGCTCCCTGCTGCCGGCACCAGCGGACGTGCGCTTCGGCCACATCCCATGCGCGGCCCGAGGTCGGGAAAACCCGTTCGCCCCGTTCGACGGTGAGCGGCACGCCGATCTTTTCGAAAAAAGCGACCGTGTCCCGGTTCGAGAACATTTCGAACGCCGGGGCGAAAAAGTCGGACGAACAGCGGATTTTGCCCAGGAATTCGGCAGGCGGGCGCATATTGGTCAGGTTGCACCGGCCTTTGCCCGATATGCGGACCTTGCGCTGGGGCTTTTCCATCTTCTCGCAGAGCAATACCCGCTTCCCCGCACCGGCCGCCACGCCGGCGGCCATGATGCCTGCGGCGCCGCCGCCCGCTACGATCAGGTCGAAATGTTCCACGTCCTCGGAATTTTGTGCAAAGATAAAAAATCCGTATCGTTTCTTTCCGTTTCACGAAAATTTGCGTAAGTTTGCGCACCCAAAAAGCTCTCTCATAGATGTTAAGCAGAAGATTGTTAAGAATCAAGGCGCTCAAGGCCCTTTACTCGCATTTCAAATCGGAGTCCGACTCCCTGATCGTTTCCGAAAAAAATCTGCTTTCCAGCATCGACAAAACCTACGAGCTCTACCACCAGATGCTCTGGCTGATCGTCGAGGTGGCCAACTATGCCGAAAAGCGTATCGAACTGGGACGGCAGAAACATCTGCCCACGCCCGAGGAACGCGATCCCAATACGAAGTTCGTCGATAACAGGGCGATTGCCGCGCTGCGGGGCTGCGAGACGCTGACCGATTATCTGGAACGCAAAAAGTTGGGATGGGTCAATTATCCCGAACTGATCAAGAAACTCTATACCTCGCTCGTCGAGAGCGAATATTACGCCAAATATATGGCCTCGCCGAGCCGTTCGTTCCGTGAGGATTGCAAGCTCGTGGAGAGTTTCTATACGTTCGAAGTCTGCGAGTCCGAACTGCTCGAGGACGTGGTCGAGGAGCAGTCCATCTTCTGGAGCGACGACATCGACTTCTCGGTCATCATGGTGCTCCGCACGTTGAGCGACATGAAGGCCTCGCAGACCGACGTGCCGCTTGTGCCCCAGTACAAGAGCGGCGAGGATGCCGATTTCGTCCGCGAGCTGTTCCGCAAGACGGTGGTCAATTACAAACAGTACAGGGAGTATATCGACCGCTTTACCCAGAACTGGGACGTGGAACGTATCGCCTTCATGGACAACCTCATCATGGCCTCGGCGATGGCCGAGCTGGTGACGTTCCCTTCGATTCCCGTGAAGGTCACGCTCGACGAGTTCATCGAGATAGCCAAATATTACAGTACGCCGGGCAGCAGCGTGTTCATCAACGGAGTGCTCGACAAGATCGTCGAGTCGCTCACGGCCGAAGGACG
>UROX01000207.1 GCA_900549685.1 uncultured Alistipes sp. | reverse complement strand
CTACTTCTACAAGGTCAGCGAGATACGCCGGATGCTGGAAGAACGCCTGATAAGGAGCAACCACGTGAAACGCGACCGCCAACAGCAACGACGTAAATACGAACAGCAAAAAAAATCGCAAAGTTTGCTTCATACGCATTATTCATTAGTTGTGTTTGACTATATCAATCTCCTGCTGAGGCAACCCGAGCAGATGTTCCGTAAAATAGTAGCGGATCAGATTTACGTAATATGAATTCCCGAGACCATGATCCGCTCCGGGAATGACCGTCATGTCGAAACGCTTGCGGGCCCGGATCAGCGCATCGGCCAGCCGGGCCGTAGATGCCGGATGCACATTGTTGTCCATGTCTCCGGTGATGAGCAGCAGCCGTCCGGCCAGCCGGTCGGCCAATTCGATGTTGGTCGGAATATGACATTCGAAATGCGGTTTCCCGTCTTTCCCCCAGGTCTGCTTTACTCCGTGGAAAGTTTCGCCCCACCACTGGGAGTAAATATTATTGTCATGGTTCCCCGAAGCAGCCACCCCGACCTTGTAAAATTCCGGATGGTTCAGCATGGCGGCGACCGTCATGAAACCGCCTCCGGAGTGTCCGTAAATCCCGACTTTTTCGATGTCGGCGCAAGGATAGCGCTCCGCAATCTGCCGAATCGCAGCCATGTCGTCGGCCAAAGCATAGTCCCGCAGATTCCCATAGCCAAACGTATGGAAATCGCGTCCGCGCCAGGGGCCGCTGCCTCGGTAGGCGAAATTTATGACGACGAATCCCAGCTGCGCGAGCGATTGATTGTAGTTGTCATCCAAGGTAAAGGCCTGCGGAACCAGATCGACATGAGGGCCGGGATAGACATTGCTGATGATCGGGTATTTCCGCCCGGGTTCCCGGTCGAAAGGAAGGTAGACGATGCCATAGAGCCGGGTCACGGAATCCGCAGCCAGCACTTCGACGACTTCCGGTTCGTGCCATCCGCGGGCATAGAGTTCCGAAAGGTCACACGGCTCCAGTTCGATACGGACGCGGCCTTTCATGTTGCAGACCTGATGCCGCGGAGCACGATCCATACGCGACCAAGTGTCCGTCAGAAAACGTCCGTCGGGAGAGAATGCCACCGAATGTTCGCCGTTTCCGGGAGTGAGCAAAACCGGCTCGCCGCCGCTGAATCCGGTTTTGTAATAAAAGCGGTAATGCGGATTGACACCCGGTTCCCGTCCGTAACCCTCGTAGACGATCGTCCGGGCGAGCGTATCGATACGTTCGATCTTTCCGGCGACGTATTCGCCCGAAGTGACGGCCCCTTGCAGGCGTCCGTTTCCATCGTACAGGTAATAATGACCGTATCCCGTTCGCTCCGACCACCAGAGGATATCGCGGCCTTCATTCAGGATATGGAAACAAAATTGCTGGTCATTCTGGGCCGGTTTGCACACCTCGCGGATAATCGGCTCGACACGGTGCGCCGCGAAATCGACCCGGCACAGCTCCACGCTGTCGCACGTCCGGCTGCGACGAACGAGCCAGGCATAACGGTCCGTATGAGCGATCATGCTGAACCGGGGAACTTCGACTTTCTGATCGGGCCAGCGGGCGATGTCGAGTTTCCGAATGCACATGCTGTCGGCATCGACCAGCCAGGCATCGTATTGAACGACATGCTCATCGCCGGGCATGGGAAATTTGTAGCTTTTAGCCTTGGGGCGCGGTCGGGCGAGGTTGTCCACCAGCGTGAGCTCCTCCACCTCGCGCTTGTCTTCGCGCACCAGCAGGTAATAATGGCTTTTCCCCATCCAGCGGCCGATGGCGGAACTGCGCGCCTCCGGCCCGACGACGTTGTTCCCGCCGGTGGAGAACGAATGATAGCGCTCCCCGTCGTGGGTCAGCCGTACACTGTCGCTTCCATCTCCGCGAAAGAGCATGAGGTCATGACCGACAGCCGTAACATAATACGAGCTGTCGGCGGAGTAGCTGCGCCGATAGTCGCCCCGCGAGAAAAGATTCCCGCGGGAAGCATCCTGCCGGGGCTTTTCGCTCAGTTTGCCATTTCGGCCATCGTAGTGCAGCCGGTGCTTATTGAAATCGAACGTAAAACCGCGGGGATCGGAAGAATCGAATTCAAGGCCGTAGATCCGTAACTCCTTCGGGGTCGGCATCCGTGATGAATCGGCGTATGCGGCCAACTGCCGCGTCATCGAGAAACTGTCGAACAGCGGGCGTTTCCGCCAGGTGCGGGTATCGACCAACCAATAACGGCGTGCATCGGCGTCATCCGACGTATAATGGAACCAACGGCACTCCTTGCCGATCCACTGAACCGAAACATATTGGTTACGGATCAATCCACCGAGCGAATCGGACGAAAAGCGGTCGGCCCGCGCCATATAGGATTCCTGAGCACAGAGCGGATAAAGACTCCATACCGTTAAAAATACAAGCAACCGTTTCATCGCTCTCCGAATTTGCTGATTTTCGACGCCTCTTTCATGGCCGCCTGCGCATTGAGAATCCCTCCACCGAGACAGACCTGACGCCCCTGGATCATGCGGGAAGTTTCGGATTTCCCGGGAACAGGCATCTCGTCCGCCGGAAAATGCGTAACGGTACGAATCAGAATTTCCCGTATCTCACGAGCCGAAAGATCGGGATAGAAACTCCGCAAGACCGCTGCGACACCGGAAACTATCGGCGCAGCGATACTCGTTCCCTGCGCCGTATCGTATCCGCCCTCGGGAGCGGTCGATCGTACATTTTCTCCGGGGGCGAGCAGATCCACATTTTCCGCTCCGTAGTTGCTGAAAGAAGCGACCCGTCCGTCGGGCGTCGAGGCCCCCACGACGATCTGGTTTTCCAGACGGCGTCCTTTCGTGTCCCGGCAAGTCGGAAATATCGGACGGACATCGACATTGACGCCGTCGTTGCCGGAGGCCATAACCAGCAATACGTCCTTGCTCCGGGCATATTTCATCGCAGCCAGTACTTCATCCCGGTGAGGCGATAGGTACTTGCCGAAACTCATATTCACCACCTCTGCGCCGTTATCCACCGCATAACGGATTGCCGCAGCTACATCGCGGTCGTATTCATCGCCTTCGGGAATGGCACGGACGGAGAGGATCTTTACCGGGCGCGGCAGCTCCCCGGCCGTCGCCGCACACGCCGCAATCACTCCGGCAACCATCGTCCCATGATAGGGATCGTCGCCGATAAGATTGTTTCCGTAACGGAAATTCCGGAAATCGTCCGGGCGATTGCCCAATTTTATATGAGGATCGTCATTCAGGGAATCGAGGCTGGCCACACGTACGGCGGACAAACGATATTCGCTGTCGATCTTTTCCACCGCTTCGTGCCACGGCATGTCGGGTGTGAACATAACGGGTGTGGAAGCCGCAATCGACAGAGGCAGCGCAAGCCCGGTCGTGTCGGCCAATTCAAGACGCTGAAAATCGGCGACCGTTGTTTCACGATCACCGTATTTCAGGCGCATCAATGAATCGCAAATGCGGAAAGCATCGGAACGAATACGCTGATATTCGGTAAATTTGATGTAGGTATCGAGCCGGGCGGCCCGTTCCATCTGCTTATAATAGGCATATTCGGCCTTTGCCGAAAGAGTAAGGCGGCTTGTATCAGCGTCCTTGAAGCGAGGCCGAAGCCGTTTGTATTCCCGGAAAGATTCCGTGCCGGCCCTTCGAAGACTCTCTCCAACAGCATTGCCGAGGAAATTCCAGCCGTGAATGTCGTCTACATAGCCGTTTTTATCGTCATCACGGCCGTTAGCAGCCTGTTCGCGTGGATTGGTCCAGATGAAATCCGCAAGAGCCGTATGCGAAACATCGAACCCGCCGTCGATGACGGCGACGATTATTTCAGATTTTTTTCGGGAGGGGGGGGGAATTTTACCAATCTCCGGGCCGGAGCAGATTGGCGGTATGACGCCAATTACGGCAAAGGGCTTCTTTACGACATAAACAAGCCGCCGCAAAGTATTTCGAGCCAAACCTTGCGTCCCCGGTCGTTCCGGGATATTCCGGCGCTGAA
>UROX01000206.1 GCA_900549685.1 uncultured Alistipes sp. | reverse complement strand
CCAGATTGCCCGCATATATCGAAACTTCAGATCATTTTCACGATACCGGTCGTTGGCCCTCCATTGCCACACGAACCCGGTAGCCGAGAGTCCGAATAAGAGCGCCAGTCAAACGCACCATTTCACTAACCGCTTGTTAATATCGTAGTTATAAGGAATTCTATCTCTAAGATGTTCCAACAAACGATCGATCCCATTCCAATGGTCGTCGAGCATCGCCTTGTAGCGATCGACGTCCTCGGAGCCAATCCTTCGTACCGTATGTTCGATCTTCTCGCCGCTCAAAGCCGTTTTGATTTCAGTACGGATTTGTTTCATATCTCCGGCCATCGCCGAATAATTCACCTTGATTTGCTCGAAAACGTCGTTGATGTCTTCCATGTCGGGCGGCTGTACGCTGATGTTGGGCTGAAAGTCGATCTGCCCCAAACGATTGACAAGGGCCGTTACCTGTTCGGCATGACGATCTATCGTCACCGTGTTTTCTTCCAGTTTTCGGACGATCGCATCGTTGCTGCCGGTCGCACCGGCGTTCGTTTGTGGGTTCGGACGCTTTTCTATCGTTTCTCTCAGTTCCTCGAACATGCCGTAGACCTGTTCGACGGTGATGTCGTTTTTCATCGTTTATCGGATTTTGAGTTTAAGATTCCTCTGTTTCCTTTTTCGCTCCATCCGGGCAATCAGCATGGCTTCGGTTGCAGCTCGGATCAGGGCGGTCACACGGGCGATGTGTTCTTCATGCGACTCCCCTATACGCCTTTGCAACAGTTCCGGGGCGATGCCCCCGCCGAAATCGGACGGCGGAAGCGGCAAACTTCCTTTTAGGCCGAAGATCCCCAGATTGACAGAGTTCTCCGGAACGTTGCCGCTTTTAAACAAATCGGAGAACGCCGAACGGTAGTTGTCGGCAGCGGCTTTGAGATTGCCGACCGACTGCGCGGAATACCGGGGTTGTTCGACCGGTGGACGGACACGCTGCGATTGCTCGAAATAGCGGTTCAGATTCATATAGCTGAACGCCCTGTCGATCTTCGACCCGGCGAATGTCAAACCGTTTTTCGAGAACAGTACGCCCTGCTTGCGGTCGGTATGGCCGCAGTATTTATAACGGGTCGTAATACCTCGTTCCTGCAACCGGATTTCCAGATCGTTCCAAGACGAACAGCCGGGTAAACTATCTCGGATCGCATCGTATATTTCATACTTCGTTTTGTCGGGCTCCCGCAGCCGGTCGCGGTTTACCTGCTCTTTGCCTGCGGCGTAGTAAAGGCCGTGCTTGGCGGTCAGTTCCTTGCAGACTTTTCCGTTTCTGATCTTGATGTTCTTGTCCGAAATTGTTTGCCCATTGTTGCCGACACGATTGTAGACCAGATGGCAATGCGGGTGCTCCCGATCGAGATGCCGCACCAACAGAAACTGAGTGTCCCGAATACCCATGCGCTCCATGTATTCTTCGGCGATTTCCGTCATTTTTTCGTCGGAGAGCTTTCCCGCATCCTTCGGGGAGAAGGACAGCGAGATATGGCCGACCGGGTTTTTAATCCGGGGGTTGAGCAGCGTCTGGTCCTTGAAGTCCCGCACCATGTCGCGGACTTCGGGCGGGGCGATACCCTCGGCGGCCAAAATCCGCGATCGGTCTTTTTTAATCACGTAAGCGACCGTTCCGGCGAAAGAGGAACAGGATATGATTTTACCGCTCATGGCGCAGGCGTTTTAGGAAGTCCTCGATCTCGGAAACGAGAGGGTCGTGCGAAAGGACGACCGAGGCGAATCCGCCGGTATTGGCCAGTTTGGTCAGTCGGTTCAGGTTGCGGGCGATGCCTTTGAGTTGGACCATGAAATCCAGTTGTTCGCGGGTGATCCGCGCCCTTACCGTTCCCCGGTCGATCAGTTGGCGCAGGACCTCGGCAGGTGGTTGCCCGGCCTCGCGGCAAAGGGCCGAGAAGCGGAGTTTCCGTTCGGGACTGAGCCGCGTGCTGACGACGTATTTGCGGATGCGGCCGATACTGACTTTCGGGCGTCCGCCTTGTTTGCTATATGTTTTCTTCGGTGTTTCCATGACAGGTTGTTTCGATAGAGTGTTCATGCTATATATTGTTCAGACAGCGGGATTTTACGCCGGCCAGCGGGGAAGGCGGAGTTTTCGTCTACGAAAACACAACCTTGCCTTCCTTAAACCTTTACCCCTTTCCGACGCGGTGGTTCAATTTCCGCCGTTTCCGCTTTCAGGGCTTGCAGATTATTCCGAAGAGCCTGAACAGCCTTTGTTTCGGAGGCGTTCTTCTGTGTCGAAGGCTTTTGTGTTCGGCCTTTTATGCGGGCGATCAGATAGTCGTTTATGTCCTTGTGTCCGCTGTAAAAATGCCTTTGGTCGATTACCTCGCTGCGGGGGCAAAGACGGATCAGATCGGCAGTTGCCTTGCGTCCTGCCTCGTCGTTGTCGAAAAAGGTGTGGATCACCGGATGTCGGCTAAGAAACGGTACGGCTTTGGGCAGGTTGACGACCGAGTTCAGAACCGCGGCGTCGATGCGCAGTCGTTCGGGATGTTTCAGCGAGAGATATGCGAGGAAATCCATAAATCCCTCGAAAGCGATTACCGTATCGGAACGGTTGTCGATGGTGGTGATATGTTTGGGCGAGGAGCCGCCTTTGAACCGTGCGGAGCGGAGCTCCCACCCTTCGGCATCGTTGCGGAAACCGACGGCGAAAAAGGCGCGGCCGTTTACCTCGTAGCGGACCTCGCGGCAGAATGCCGCGGCGACTGACGGGACGATGCCGCGCGAGGCGAGATAACCGACCAATGCCGGATGGCGGAGCGAAGCGTCGGAGAGGATGCGGAGCGCGGGGACGGCGGCCGGACGCATGACCGACGAGGATCCACCGACGGCCGGACGCTTGTAAATACCCGGTGAAAGAGAAACGGAACCGGCGTCCCTTTTTTCACCGTTTTGCAGCCGTCGGACGGCTTCACGGCTGTCGCACCGCTCCAACCGTATTACGAGGGTGCGCAGCGTGCCGCCCTCTCCCGATCCGAAGTCGTACCAGAGATTTCGCACGTAGTCCACCTTGAAGCTCGGCGTGCGCTCTTCCCGTAGAGGGGAAAGATACATACCGTAGCCGTTGCATTCGTACTTGGGCTGAATGCCCCGCCGTGCGAGGAATTGCCTGATGCCGATATTTTTCAGATCATTCATAATGTTTGTTTTTCGAAGTTTAGCGATATTGCCTTACTACCTACTACATTTGCGTAATCGCTTGATAAACAATTTGCTATGCGTAGTAGTGAAGTGCATGGCAGCTTACTACCGTAGTAATTGACGTAGTAGCGTCGTAAGATGCCGTAAGGTGTTTTTTTACATCCTACTACACGCCTGCGTGTTCTTTTTCAATGTTTTGCAGCTGTGTGTAGTAGCGTAGTAACTACAATCCGTCAGAGACGAAAGGATTGGGGGTAATCTTCCGGATAACCCAACCATAGACGGGATTCCCGCCGATGCGTTTCGAGCGGCGCTCGAACCCAGCCTTGCGCAAGGCTTCACCCATACGTTTCTCGGAGAGGTTCAGCGATGAATAGCTGCGCAGGTAGTCCAGAATCTCCACGGTGGTCATAAAGCAATCCGTGACGGCATGTTCCGGAGGTTTCTCGAACCCTTTCAGCAGCATTTCGTATTCGATGGTCTGGACATGGAATGCGGCGTTTCCCCGGTGCAGTTCTTCGATCTCGATGTCGTCGAACCAGTAGCGGAATCCGTTATGCAGGAGTGTTCGGGCTTCGGCGTATACCTGATCCATATCTACCCATATCGCCCGGTCGATGTCGATGGATAACACCTCGAATGGCAGGAAGCGCCGCGAGCCGGTCGGATCGGTCAGAAAGTCGTTCCCGTTTACCGAGGCCATGAAGCTCGCCAAGTGGGGATACTCTTCGATGTAGACGTCGTAGGGCCGCCGGTATTTGACCGAAGGAGCCGTGATGAGGTTCTTCAACTCGTTTTCATCCCGTTTGTTGAGCGCCTTCAGCTGGTCGTCGATGTTGATGAAGAGGTATTCGGCGACCAGCGTCA
>UROX01000205.1 GCA_900549685.1 uncultured Alistipes sp. | reverse complement strand
CGCGTGGTCTGCGCCTTGGAGGTGATGATCGAAAGACGCTCGCCCACCAATGCGTTCATAAGCGTCGCTTTTCCCATATTGGGATTCCCTATGATATTGACAAAACCCGATTTGTGCATAAGTCCGTAAGATTTACCGACAAAGATAGGGTTTATTCCCGAACTACGGCACATCCTTTCCTCGGAAGGTTCCCGCCGACTTCGGTCGCCCCTGTACGCCAGCCGTCCGACGACGACAAAAAAGCAGGACCCATACGAATATGAATCCTGCTTTCCGTGTCGCCGGAACAACTCTCTCTGGCTTATCGGCGATTTCCGCCCGCGGGTCGGGGGCCGGACTTTTGTCCGCCGGCGGGACGCGCCTGTTTACGGATTTCGTTCCACTTCTGGTTCTGCTCTTCGGTCAGCACGTTGCGGATGAGCGAATCGGTCTCGTTCATCGCCGCACGGTCGGGACGCGCACCCTTATGAACATGACCGCCGGGCTTGCGGCAGGCGGAATCGCTCTGGCAGCAGCAGGCCGAGGAATCCTTTTTCGGACGATTGTCGAACCGGTCCGTCAGGATGCGTTCGATTTCGGCCGTCTGTTCTTTCGAGAGCGAAAGCTGTTCGCTCATCCGGGCTGCCATGCGTTCGGCACGCTGCTGAGGCGTCATATTCTCCCGATCTCCGCGGGGACCCTGCGCCCAAAGGCTCGTCGCGGTCATCAACAAAACGGCGGCCGCGCTGAAAATTCTCGATCTTTTTTTCATAGCATTTCGGTTTTAGTTCTACGTTTCGTTACAAAAATAAGGCCCGCATCGGCCGTTTCGGAGCCGACGCTACCGCGAAACGGCCGACAAGCGGGGTGAAACGACCTGAGCGGGAAGCGAAACGACCGGCCGAAATAAACCGAAAAAAATTTTTCGCCCGTCAGCCGTCGTCCCCGCCGCTTTCGCCCGCCTGATTTTTCAGAACGCGGACCGTCGGACAGGACCTGCCCCACCTTCCGGATAGGCGACTATGGCACGAGCGACGACGGCAGACGCTTCGTTTCCACTATACGGAAACGACAGAGGACCGGCAGACCTCCGGCGGATTCACTTCCAGAACGACCGGTCGAGAGCGGCTTCGACCCGGTTCTCGATCTCGTCCGGCAGAGCCGCGAAGAAATCCATGCCGAGTTCCTGTTCGACCCGATCGACACTGTACATATAGTCGGTGAACTTCCCGGAGAGCGTATCTTTGTTCGGGAGCAGAAAAGCCGCAGCCCGCCACTCTCCGTCGCTGCACACGAGAATCGCCTTGAAATAACGTTCCGGCACACTCACCGATCCGGCGATGCGGGGCAGCGAAGGGCGTAGTTCTCCGCCCGTGACGATGTAGAGCGAATCGTAGCGGACGGCCCACCGGCGGACCTGTTCCTCGAGCAGACGCCAGTGTCCCCGGTTGAAGCCCGGCCGCTGGGGCGATATGTTGGACAGATAGAACGTCGCACCGTTCTCCTCGGCCGTGTCGTCCCGGTCGGCCGAAGGCAGCAGGTGGCCCCGGTCGAAACCGCTGCGGACATAATCCCTGACGGTAGCCGTGGGCCATCCGCGGGCGACGACTTCCGGATCGGACCGGAAAGCGTTCTTGCGTTCGGTTCCCCGCGTCTCGGCCTCGCGTCGCGTCAGCAGATAGGCCACCCACGCGGCCTGCCGGCAAGCCGTATCATACAACAGCGTATAGCGTCCCGTCTCGTTGCGGACGATAAATTCGGAGGAAGCGAAAGCCGGCAGCTCCAGCCGGTCGGGAACCGGCACTCCGGACTTCGGCGACGTCGGCTCCGATGCCGTTCCGGAAGCGGAAGAGGTCCGGGAAGTTCCGTCCTCGCGCTTTCTGTCCGTTTCACGCACCTTTTCCGCAACCGTCCTCTCCGACGAAACGGGCACATCGGGGCGGAACGCACGGTGCGTGAACGACACGACCGCCGCTGCCGCCGCCAGCAGCACGACGATCAGCCGGAGATGGTTCCTGCGGGAAACGGTTATCGGGGTGGTTTTCTTCATGGGTGCGGACCGGGAAAATATCGCCAAAGATAGGAAAATTACGTCTTCATATACGACGAAAAAACATGCGACACTCCCGCGGATCGTGATGACATATTTTACACCGTATCGCCCCATGCCACACTCTACGCGTTTCCGGACCGCGCGTCGAAGTCCCCCGAATCCGGAAACTCGGCCCACGCTGCGGTCGGATTCCGGCAATCCCGGCACATCGAAGCGTACGGATGGCCTTTCCCCGATCATCGTTTCGAAATTTTCTCTGAGGCAAAGGACGATCCGAACGTACACCTCCGGCGGCGGGCGGCGACGATCGTGCCGGACCGGGAAACGGCGCTTCCGGCAAGGCAGTACGGGTAATTGGCAAAAATTATTTACCTTTGAGGGGCGGCAGAACGGTTTTCGGAACCGGATCCGCCGCAAAAAGATTCGGAACGACCGTTCCCCGAACCATACACAACGCACAGGCATGGCATCTTCCAACTTCGTCGATTACGTCAAGATATTCGGCCGCTCGGGCAAGGGCGGCGCGGGTTCCCGTCATTTCCGCAGGGAAAAATACATCGAATTCGGAGGACCCGACGGGGGCGACGGAGGAAACGGAGGCAGCATCATCCTGCGCGGCAACAGCCAATACTGGACGCTTATCCACCTCAAATACCAACGCCACATCTTCGCCGGCGACGGCGAATGCGGAAGCGGCGCCCGCTCGTCGGGCAAGAACGGCAAGGACGTCGTGTTGAACGTGCCGCTGGGCACCGTGGCCCGGGACGCCGAAACGGGCGAAATCGTCTGCGAAGTGACCGAGGAGGGACAGGATGCCGTGCTGCTCAAAGGCGGCCGGGGCGGACTGGGCAACTGGCACTTCAAGACCGCGACCAACCAGGCTCCCCGCTATGCCCAGCCCGGCGAAGATTGCGTGGAGGGATGGTTCATTCTCGAACTCAAACTGCTGGCCGACGTAGGGCTGGTCGGATTTCCCAATGCGGGCAAATCGACGCTGCTTTCCGTCGTGTCGGCCGCCAAACCCAAGATAGCCAATTACGCCTTCACGACGCTGGAACCCAACCTCGGCATCGTGGAGTGCCGCGACTCGCACTCGTTCGTGATGGCCGACATCCCGGGCATCATCGAAGGCGCCCACACGGGCAAAGGTCTCGGCACCCGGTTCCTGCGCCACATCGAGCGCAACTCGGTCCTGCTTTTTATGATCCCGGCCGACTCGAAAGACGTCCGCGAGGAATACCGCATTCTGCTCAACGAGCTGGAGCAGTACAATCCCGAACTGCTGGACAAGCAACGTCTGCTGGCCGTCACCAAAAGCGATCTGCTGGACGAGGAGCTGACCGAAGCGATCGGAGCCGAATTGCCCGACCTGCCGACGGTATTCATCTCCGCCGTCAGCGGACTCAACATTCCCCGGCTCAAAGACATGCTCTGGGAGGCACTGCAAAAGGAAAACGGCTGATCGGTCCGGCCGAAAACCGCGGCACGGTCCGTATGACCGCACCGATATGCGTCGTTCCGACACGCTTCCCGGTTCGCGTTTTCCCCGCCGGGACGACAACGAGGCAAGACGGAGACCGAAGCGGACACATGTACGAACACCGCGCATGACGGCAGCCGGACAAAAACGCACGAGGTATGCGCAGTCGGTCCGTTACGCCCTCGATTCTGTCTCCAGCAACCTCGTTCCCCAATCGCACATCTGAAAAATAACGGGCAGAATGGACGCGCCCAATTCCGTCAGTCCGTATTCGACCCTCGGAGGCACCACGGGGAAAACCTTCCGTTCCACGATACCGTCTTTTTCCAAATCGCGGGCCGTTTGGGTAAACATCTTGTTCGATATTCCCGGCATCTTGCGCTGCAGGTCGGAGGAACGGAGTGCTCCGTCTTTCAACATATAGATCATCATGGTCTTCCACTTGCCGCCGATCAGACTGAGTGTCAGATCGAGCGAACAGAAATATTCCTTTCCTCTGAAATTTATTTTACGATTATATTCCTGACAACCCATAAAATACTCTTTTATGTTACTATATTACTTTTAAGTATGTACTTGCGAAAGTAAGAAAATAGCGATT
>UROX01000204.1 GCA_900549685.1 uncultured Alistipes sp. | reverse complement strand
GCCCCCGGCCGACGACGAGAACGGAACGGAAGTCCTGCGAAACCGCAGGACAGCGAAGAAAAACAAGGAGAAATACCGGAAAAAGATTTATTTTTCGCATTTTTGTAACCGTATGGAGTCGGAGACGAGATTCGCCGTCCGCTCCGCACGATTTCGATTCACACACCTAAAACCCACCGACATGAAAAAACTCACTCTGTTCGTATGGGGCGCAGCGTTGGCGCTGACCGCCTGCGACGGTACGGACCGGTCGCAGCAGACGGTCACGCTCTCGGACGACGCCCTGTACACCGAATTCGAAGATCCCGGCCACGAATGGCGCGGCAAACCGTTCTGGTCGTGGAACGGACGGCTCGAGAAAGACGAGCTGATCCGGCAGCTCCACGTGTTCAAGGAAATGGGCATGGGAGGCGCCTTCCTGCACTCGCGCATCGGACTCAAAACCGAATATCTGGGGCCCGAATGGTTCGAACTGACCAATGCCGTAGCCGACGAGGCCGAAAAAATCGGCATGGAGGCCTACCTCTACGACGAAGACCGCTGGCCCTCGGGCAGCGCGGGCGGTCTGGTGACCAAGGACCCGAAATACCGCCAGAACCACGTGCGGCTCTACACGATGCCGGCCGAGGAATTCGTCTGGGACAGCGACTCGATCGTCTCGGCTTTCGCCTGCAAGCTCGACGGCATCGATTACAGCGAGCTGGAACGGCTGACGAAAGATTCGGACCTGTCGAAATACGCCGGCAAGACCGTGCTCAAATTCCGGCTCGAAACGGCCCGCTGCAACGACAACTACAACGGCTACACCTATCTGGACCCGATGAGCCGAGAGGCCACCGACCGTTACATAGAACTCACGCACGAAGCCTATAAGGCGCATTGCGGCGAACGCATCGGCACCAACATCGTGGGCATCTTCACCGACGAGCCGCACCGGGGCAACCTGTTCGGCAATGCGGGAGGCGGAGCCGCCAGCGGGGCCAACAGCGTGCCGTGGACGCCGACGATGCTCGACGAATACAAGAAGGCATTCGGAGGCGATCTGGCCGCCGAGCTGCCCCGTCTGTTCCTGCGCGAAAACGGCGAAAGGGTGAACGACGTGAAGTGGAAATACTGCGAACTGTCGCAGAATCTGTTCCTGAAAAACTTCGCCGAACCGCAGTACGACTGGTGTACGAAAAACAACATGATCTACACGGGCCACATCCTGCACGAGAACACGTTCTCGAACCAGGTGTCGGTCGTGGGTTCGGTCATGCGCTACTACGAATACATGCACACGCCGGGCGTGGACATGCTCACCGAGAACGACAACTCCTACTGGGTGGTCAAGCAGCTCTCGTCGGTAGCCCGTCAGATCGGACGGAAATGGCTGCTTTCGGAGCTGTACGGCTGTACCGGGTGGCAGTTCGACTTCGAAAGCCACAAGGCCGTGGGCGACTGGCAGGCGCTTTTCGGTATCAACCTGCGCTGTCACCACCTCTCGTGGTATACGATGGAAGGCGAGGCCAAACGCGACTATCCAGCCAGCATCTTCTTCCAGTCGCCGTGGTGGAAAGAGTATAAATACGTGGAAGATTACTTCTCGCGGCTGGGCGTGATGCTCAACCAGGGTTCGCCCGTATGCGACGTGCTCGTCGTCAATCCCGTCGAAAGCGTATGGAGCCAGGTCTGCGTCACGTCGTTCAATCACCTCTATTGCGCCGACCCGATCATCGGGGCGATGGAAAGCCGCTATGCCGACCTGTTCCACTGGCTCGCCGGCGAACGGATCGACTTCGACTACGGAGACGAGGAAATGATGAGCCGGATGAGCGGCACGGGCAAGGCCGAAGACGGAACGCCGCTGTTCAAGGTGGGACAGGCCGCCTACCGGACCGTGCTGGTCGGCAACATGGAGACGATGCGCCGTTCGACGCTCGAAGCGCTCGAAAAATTCGAAAAGGCCGGAGGCAAGATCATCTTCATGGGCGAAGCGCCGCGTTATGTGGATGTACAGCCGGACGACGCGCCCGCCCGCATGGCACAGAACAATATCCATGTGGCCTATGAGAAAGAACCGGTCGTCGCTGCCGTGAAAGAGGCGATCCGTCCCGTCGTAGAGGTCCGGAATGCCTCGGGCGAAAACCTGGCGAACGTATTCGGACAGGTGCGCAGGGACGACAACCGCTACTACGTCGTGCTGATGAACATGGACCGGCAGAACGGTTTCGACTCGGTGACCGTCACGCTGCCGTTCGACGGTGAAGTGACGCTGTGGGACTGCAAGACCGGAGAAGTGTTCGCCCAACCCACCGAAACCGCCGAGGGACGCACGGTGATCCGCACCGCTTTCGAACCGATCGAAGAAAAGGTATATACGATCTCGGCCACAACTCCCGCCTTCGCGCAACCGGCCGTGACGTTCGCCGAAAAATCGGTAGTCGCCCTGCCCGACACTTACGAATACACGCTGGACGAACCCAACATCTGCGTGCTCGATCTGGCGACCTGGCAGATCGAAGACGGTCCGAAGCAGCCGCTGACCGAAATTCTGAAGATCGACCGGGCCGTGCGCAAACATTTCGGTCTGCCCTACCGGGGCGGCGAGATGCTGCAACCGTGGTTCGCCGAAAAATACGACCGCGAAGCCTACACCAAACCGCTGGGCATCATCAAAATGAGCTTCCCGTTCGATATCGCCGTCATGCCCTCCGACACGGTTTACCTGTGCATGGAGACGCCCGCCCGCTTCGCCGTGCTCATCAACGGCAAACGGCTCGCGGACATGACGCCGCAGGGATGGTTCATCGATAACAGCATCCACCGCATCGCCATCCCCGCCGGCTATCTGAAACAGGGCGCCAACGACATCACGCTGACGACCCATTTCAGTCGCGACCTCGATCTGGAGGCTCTGTATCTCGCAGGAAACTTCGGTGTCGATCTGAAGGGCATCCGCCGCACGCTGACCAAGCTGCCCGCACGGCTCAAGGCGGGCGACATCGCCGCACAGGGGCTTCCGTTCTATTCCGGATCGGTATGCTACCGGATCGGCGGTCTGCCCGAACCCGCCGAGGGCGAACGGATGTTCATCGCCATGGACGGCTTCGACGGCGGCTGCATCGAATTGAGCAACGACTATGCACATCGGATCTGCGGATGGCAGCCTTACCGGCTCGACGTCACCGACGTAGCGGCCAAAGGCGACACGGCGCTGCTGAACGTCGTACTGACACGCCGCAACACGTTCGGCCCGCTGCACGCCCTTCCGGCTCTGGTAGGCGCCTACGGCCCGGGCAACTGGCTCACCGAAGGTCCCTCGTTCACGATGGACGCTTACACCCTGCTGCCGGCCGGTCTCACCCACCGACCCAACCTCGTCGTCGAAGAAGTTGTAAAGCCCGCAGCCGAATAACGGCCGACAGGTCTTCCGGAACCCAGGTTCCGGGAATGGCATAAACCCAGGAAGGATGCGTCCGGAATCTCGGACGCATCCTTCCTGTTTTCCGGCACATTATCTTCTGCGCGACTCGCTTCTCGCACGACATGCGACCGCAATTCGCGACAGTCTCCCGGAACGGGGGATTTTGGCATTCTACCGGTTATCTTCCAGTCTTGAACAGCCCGCCAGGCTCCAAGGAAAATCGGCCGGTCAGATTTTCTCGAAAACTCATATCCGGCAAAAAAGGCGGCAAGATGTTCGACTTTTTGCAATTCTCTTATTATCTTTGGAATGATATGCGCAGAGCCGTTGGGGTCTATCGATCCGCGAACGGCACACACATAGAACTTGAAAAAGGGATGATGTTGTTCGCAGCTGCGCTCATTGCTTTATTGATCCTTCTCAAGAAAATCGCCGTAAAGAGGTCCCTCGAACATTCGGTCGCAGCACAAAACCTTCCGTTGTATCGGCCTCATTTTATCCTAATATATCGAAAATACTTTTGATTTTCCCAATTTCTTTGCGTACCTTGCGGTTGCAAACTCTACACAGATTTTACTATTTCAGTATGTTTCACGCAAGGCATTCTAAAAAAGTGTGCGCAGAGCCGTTGGGATTTTACGATCCGCGAATGGCGCCTTGCAGTGACCTGAAAGGGTAAATGTGTAGTGTTTGCAGCTGCGCATTTTTTTATTTATGCAAACACTACACATTGTTCGCACTCCGGTGCAAACCGGCCGCAAG
>UROX01000203.1 GCA_900549685.1 uncultured Alistipes sp. | reverse complement strand
AGTCGGGACTGGGCATCATGCGTATTTTCGATGCGCTGAACGATGTCAATAACGTCAAATCGACGATCAAATACGTCAAGAAATACGGCGGTATCGCCGACTGTGCCGTCTGCTATACGATCGACCCGCACTTTACGGGCATGGAGCGTTTCAAGGCCATGCTCAAGGGCAAGAAGCTGCCCAAAGCCGTCTTCACCGACGAATATTTCCTGAGCAAGGCGCAGCAGATGGCCGCGCTGGGCGCCGATATGATTACGATCAAGGACATGAGCGGACTCATCCCGCCCAAACGCGTCTCGGGCCTCATCAAGCTGTTCAAGAAACACCTTTCGGTTCCGATCGACTTCCACACCCACTGTACGCCCGGATACGGGCTGGCTTCGGTCGTAGCCGCCATCGAGGCGGGTGCCGACGTGGTCGATACCAACATCTGGAACTTCGCCGGCGGTCCGGCGGCTCCGGCCATCGAGCTGATCTACATTTTCTGTAAGAAGATGGGTGTCGAGCTGGACATCGACATGGAAGCCGTGGCCAAGATCAACAAAGAGCTTTATACGATCCGCAGGGAGCTGGACGCGGTGGATGCCGTGAAGATTTTCCCCAATCCGTTCAACCCGCTCACCGACGAGCTGCCCGCGCATATCGACAAAGAGTTCGACCGTGCGGTCGCAGCGGCCCGCAGCGGCAACGAGGCCGAGCTGATCGACGCCTGCCACGCCATCGAGAAATACTTCAATTTCCCGAAACCGAACGAACTGGTACAGAAGGCCGAGATCCCGGGCGGTATGTATACCAACATGGTGGCGCAGCTCAAACAGCTCAAATCCGAGTCGATTCTCGAAAGCGCCATGCAGCTCATTCCCCGCGTGCGTCTCGACGCCGGTCTGCCTCCTTTGGTGACGCCTACCAGCCAGATCGTGGGTGCCCAGGCCGTCAATTGCGCGCTCGACATCAAGAACGGCAAGCCGATGTATTCCAACGTGTCGAACCAGTTCGTCAATCTCGTCAAAGGCGAGTACGGCAAGACGCCGGTCGAGGTCGATCCCGAGTTCCGTCTCAAGATCGCCGGAGTCCGCGAAGAGACGCCTTATGACACGTCCAAATATAAAATGCAGCCCAACCCCGTGCTCGAACAGTGCGGAGGCGTGAAGCTGGCCGAGAACGAGAAGGAAGTGCTGCTGCTCGAACTCTTCCCGCTGGTGGCCAAGAATTATCTGACCGAGGTGAAGAAGGCCCGCTATGCGGCCGAGAAGGCGAAGGCGGAAGCCGCCGCTCCGAAGGCGACGGAAGCTCCCGCTCCGGCCGTGGCCGCACCGGAAGTAGCACCGAAACCCGCTGCGGCTCCGATTACCGGCAAGGTCGTCGCAGCGCCCATGCCTGGTCGTATTCTGCAGGTGCTCGTTGCACCGGGCGATACGGTGAAAAACGGCCAGGACGTAGTGATTCTCGAAGCCATGAAGATGGAGAACAGCATCATGTCCGATCATGCCGGTACCGTGAAACAGGTACTCGTGGCCGAAGGCGAAACCGTTGCCGTCGATACGCCGCTGGTGGAAATCGAATAACTTCGTTCCGTGGTGTTCCCGCCTCGCCTGTGTGTCGTCCGTCCGCCGGACGAGACGACACACGGCAGCCGGACGAAACGGCCGGATAGGGCGCTTCGGCGCAGGCCATCCGCCGCGACGAATGCGGAAGGCCGGAACGAAAACGAAGGAATCCCAAAGAGGGCGCACGCATGCAGCGTGCGCCCTCCTTATTTTTGTGACAGGAGCTTCCCCGTCTCCGATTCTCCCGCATGCGGGGTGCCCGCAATGTCCGACAGCGAGTGTGAAAGCGGTGACTGAAGCCGATGTGTCTGGTGGAAACGCGATGACCTGTCTCGAAGATGTCGGCTTGGCGATACGTTTTGCCGTATGGATTTTCTTTGCGCGCTTGTCCGTTTCGATGTACCGGAAAAAGCGCGCTCCACAGTATGCTCCGGATGAATTCGTGCAGCAGTCGGACGGAGGATCCGTCTCCGATACGAAGCTGTCGGAGTCGTGTCCGGAAGAACACTGTCGAGGCGGAAAAGTTGGGGTATTCTTTCGGCGCATGCGCCTGACGTCGTTTCATAAAAATGCGGTCGCGTGAGAAAGAGTCTCTCCGCGTCGGCAATCCCATATTCTTCCCAAGCACGAAAACGAGGCGCAGGCCGTCGGGCACCCTCGTTCCGCGTGCTGTCACCGGGCTGCGAGTTCTCCCCGACAGTTCGGTGCGGGGTGTCCGCCGGTTATCCGGCCGCCGTGTCGTTCTGTCAGCGTCCCGTCCGGAATCATTCTTTTCCCCAGATGCTTTCGCGGGTATAGGGACCGCCTTCGAATACGGCGAACGATCCGTCCGTGATGCGGGCGTCGCGGTCCAGCGATGCGATACGCATTCTGTCGTCTACATCCAGCGACACGTCGAGCGCACCGAAATTTTCGCGGATGCGGTCCGGATGCACCGATTTCGGGATGGCGACGATTTCCCGTCCCATCAGCCATGCGAGCACGACTTGGGCCGGTGTGCATCCGTGTTTCCGGGCGATGTCCCGCAGGACGGCATCTTCGAGGATGGCGTTGCTGCGGCTTCCCAGCGGCGAATAGGCCGTGACCGCAATGCCGTGACGGTAACAGTAATCGACCAGACGGTTCTGCTGCAAATAGGGATGCACCTCGATCTGGTTCATTTCGGGAAAGCGGCAGGCGTTGCTTTGCACTCTTTCCAGCGCCTCGATGCCGAAGTTCGATACGCCGATGTGGCGGGCCAGCTTTTTGGTCGCCATATCCTCCATGATTTCCCATGTCGCTTCGAGCGGAATCTCCTCCAGCGAGACCAGGTCGGCCGCGCTGCGGGGCATCGACACGCCTTTGCGGAAGGCTATCGGCCAGTGGATCAGATACAGGTCGATGTAATCCAGTCCGAGGTCCGAGAGGGTGCGCATCAGGGCCGGCTCCACATCTTCGGGTGCGTGACAGCTGTTCCATAATTTGGAGGTGACGAACAGTTCGTCGCGCGAGACGATCCCCTGTGCGAACAGGTCGTGCAGCGCCTTTCCCACCTCTTTCTCGTTGCCGTAGATTGCCGCGCAGTCGATGTGCCGGTAACCGGCCCGGACTGCCTCGACGACGGCTCCGTACACTTCATCGGGTTTCGCCCGCCACGTTCCGAGTCCCAGCAGAGGCATCCGGTCTCCGTTTTTGAACGTTATGCTTTTCATGTTTTTCGTTTTTTTTGTTCCGTCGGAAATATGCGGCAAATATCGTGCTTTGTCGGAATTCCCGGAAAATATGTTCGCTTTTCGAAGGGGATAGGGTTTCGCCCCGTATCCTTATTTTCGTCTTCCGTTCTCGCCCTTGTCTGCCGGACGTCGGTTCCGAGAGCGGCGGCTCCCTCGGTCCTCCGGCGGTTCCGACATCCGGCGACGCTCGCAGGACGGACGCCGGGCCGGGGGTGTCGAATCTCCGCTTTCTCGTATGTTCGCCCTGCGGCATCCCGTCCGCAGTTCCTGTACGGGCGTTTGTTTGTTCTGCGTGTGTTTTCATTCGGAGACCGTAAGGTGGAGGAGCGGCGGGAAAGGGCGGGCACATTCCTGAGAAAGCGAGACGGAAGGCTGTAGGCGGAACCGCGGATGTTTTGCCGATAGGCTTCGCGCCCTTCATCGTATCGGAAGGTAAAGCATGCCGCCGATCCGGATAGGGCGGATCGGCGGTATGGCAGGTTTCATTCGGTTTTAGCGACGCGAGCCGCTGACTCGTCGGTGCCTTCTTTTCGCGGAGCGGTCTATTCGGGCACTTCTTCTCCGTTGGCTTTCGCTTTGTCGTACCATTCGCGGGCCTTGAGCAGATTTTTGGCCGTATGCGTCCCGTTCGCATACCAGTCGCCAATGATTTTTTGCGCCGGGGTGTAGCCGTATAATGCGGACTTCTCCATAGCTTCGGCTGCCGTATATCCCCAATTCATTTTTAAATTGATGACACTATTATCCTCATGAGCGAACATTGCGTAGATGTAGAGCATTTCGCCTTTTTGCAAATCGGTGTAGTTGTATCGTATACCCTCTGTTACGATCGTGTAAACAGAAAAATAATTGTAGTTCAGATAGCGACATGTAAAACGGGCTATTTTGTACTGTCGCATCAGCTTTACGACC
>UROX01000202.1 GCA_900549685.1 uncultured Alistipes sp. | reverse complement strand
TTTATCGAGATAATTCATTGAGCTTTCGTTTAGCCTCGGAAAGTCTGTCTTGCCAGTTCGCTTCCGGCGTTACGGTGGCAAATCCGGAGAGCAGCGCTTCGAGTTGCCCAAACCGTGATGCAGCTTCCGGCGTTCCGGCGGCTGTGAACTCTTTTTTCAGAATCGAGATCTTTTCGGCATCCTGGATTCCTTCGACCAATCGTTCGAACCGGACGGAAGAACGCGCCCCGGGATAAACGATATATGTATCGCCGGCGGGGAAGGTCCTGAAACGCGAATCGGTCAGCGGTTCCTCAACCCACGAATTGTAGGCCCAGCGCAAAAAACCGTCGTAACCGCAGGCAGCCGTATACCATCCGGCATAGACCGCTTCGGCAGGGTCGGAAAAAGTGAACATGTTGGGAAAACGGTCCGAACAGCAGACGTAGTAGGTCGTTACGAAGCCTTGGGCGCGTCGCCCAGCGATATGCTGTGGCGGAACCCTGTCGCAAACTTTGACGCACACGCTATTTACAAAGGGATAACTCAGGTAGCTGTTCTTATTGTCGGCCATGGCAATTCCCAGTTCGGGAGCTGTTTTCCGCAGGAGATCGAGCGCATCGGTCATCTCCTCCGGCGAACGTTCGTCCATAGCGATATTTGTCCGTCCGAGCCACCCCTTTTCGCGGAGGTGCCCGGTGAAGTCAGTGAGGAACGGTACCCACAGCTCTTCGAAGGCCGGAGTGCCCGGATCGGCCGTCACGTCGGCGAAACAGCCCGTAACATCATCCCGATAGTGGAGCTCGTTGTTCCACGGCAACATCGAGTAGCAGTTGATGGTGTGATCGATGCCTAAATCCATCATCAGTTCGACCCATCGGTCGAAGACCGTATAGTCATAGCTCCACGAACCGTCAGCCTTTTTCGTCCAGATGATCATGTCGGCGTAGGAGTCGAAACACTGGTTGTTCCACGGGTCCTTGTTCAGAGTCGTCGTAACGACCTTTTGTCCTGCATCGGCCAAGAGTTGCATATACGGGACAAGGGCCTCAAAATGGGCATCGCTCCACATGTCGAGCCCCTCAATGCGGGCGACAGCCGCAGGGTGCTGCCAGAGGTCAAGATAATAGTTCCACTCGGCAGGAGGCGGGAGCTCCCTGCCAATGACCGTGAGTTCGATGTCGAACGTTTGGAGCTGTTGGCCTTTTGCAAACAGTTTGACTGTCGAAACATACTCTCCGGCGGGGGTGTCTGCCGGGACGGAGATCGTTATCCACACCGGACGGACGTTTCGAGCCTTTATGTCGAAAACATCGATATCGTCGAGCATGTCCGGAACCAAGTGCGGCGGGTAGATCGTGGGATCGTGATAGCCGCATTTGTTGCCGAACTCATCGCTCAGGACATAGCGGACGAATCGAGCCTGGGCGACATCTTCGGAAAGCGTGTGTCCGTCCGATCTAAATGGTCCCACCTTGACCTCTACGCCGTCTGCACCGGAGGCGGTCCAGAGCAACAGTTGGGCAGATACCCGTTCGCCTCGCCATCCTTCCAACTGGGCAGATGCCGAGGGAGCTACATCCGGAGCGACCGAGCGTCTGAAAACAGCGTCCGTGCTCACGAACGAGGCATGGAGCCCTTGGGGAACGCCCGACCAATCGGAGAGTGTGTCGGCCGTGGGGTCGGGCAATTCATCGAACGATGAAATCTTCCGGACGGTCCCGCTATTGCACGAAAAGAGCAGCAGAAAGAGACCGACCGATAATAATAATGAGGAAAGGTACGATTTCATATCTTGAAAGCACTGAGTAATTTACACAAAATTAACGAAATGGAGTATTACCCCTACCGGAGTAACACTCCTTATTCACAGTATCCAAAGAAAGATTATCTTATCTTTACAGCGTCGGTAGCCATCCTTTTGTAGATGGCTACCATTTCACTGAATGATCCTTCACCGCGTTTGAGTTCATACATGAAGACACCTTTATATCCGGCTTTCATCAGCGCTCTGTACAACGCGGGCCAGTCAATCTTACCTTTGCCCGGAAGCCAATGACGCTCGTCGATCATATCGTAATCCGAGACATGAACGGTCGCAATCCGATCACCACACGCCTCGACGAAATGCAGCAGGCCCTCAGAAAGCAGGTGATTCGTATCGAAACAAATTTTTACGTCGGGATACGGGGCGATGATGCGCAGCAACTCGGCGGAATTCCGTCCAAGGCATGTGCGCGGCAAATCTTCGATACAGAGCTCCGCGCCAATGCATGCCGCCGCCTCACGCAGCACCCCGATCGAGGCGATGCTATTCAGGATGCGCTGTTCACGCTCGGCATCGGCGATCGGCTCTGAACTGGGATGCAATACCAATTTCTTCGGTCCAAACTCGCCGCAGATCGCGATCATTTCGGTCAGAAATCCGATGTTGGCCATCCGTGCGCTGTCGCTGAGCACCGAAATATCCAGCGTCCGCGAGAATGGCAAGTGACACGACCATACCTTCAACCCAGCCTCATCGGCCTTTCGGGAGCGCCTTTTCGCGAATCTCGGTCACGGTTCCGCAGCCGCTGATACCGATCTCGACATATCCGATGCCCGCCTGCACTGCTTGCGCCATCTCTTCGAGACTCATGCTGCTGGTCGAACTGCCGACACCAAGACACTGAGCCGAGAGGTTCGCCGCACACAGCAGCATGGCTGCCGTCAACAGAATCTTTTTCATCACTTCGGCTATTTGGTATAGTTTTTCACGCAACGAACGCTCAAATAAATATCCTTTGCCGCCTCACTGTTGGTCTTAGTCTGCAGGTTCAAGCTCGTGCCGCTGATCACCAGCGACCGTGCAACTGTTTCGCTGGTCTGCCCGATAAACCACATGTAGCCCCACTTGCCCAACGCACTGCTGTTAAAACTGCCGTCGGCCTTCTGATAACCCAACGGCCACCAGCCGAAACCGATGCTTTCAGCCCCTTCGACGAATTGCAGCAATGCCTCACCGGCATCGGTAAGCGTCAGGCTCGACTGAATCCAGATACCGCCGTCGGCCACACGACCATTGCCGCCGCGCAACCACGCCCCGACGTTGCCCATGTTCTTGACCGTGCAGCCAGATTTGTAGAATCCGGCCTTCGTCACTGCGTTCTCCGGTTTCCCATCGTGGCCACCGGAGAAGGTATAGCCACCCAACGCAAAATCGTCAGGAATGGCATACTCGCTCTTGATGGACATCAACATGTCCCACCAGTCGTTGGCGTTGGCCACATGCCACCCCTCGGGGCAGCAGCCGCGTATCTGGACGCCAAATTCGCCGTCCTCCGTACCGTCGAGTTTGAACGGGTTGCCCACATCATCCACACCTTCGTAGCCCGGAACATAAGGACACTGCGCCGGCGTACAACCCGATATGCCGGTCATCGCCTCATACCAGGTGTAGTAGCGCCCCTTGGCTGCATCGAGCCGCAGGAGGTGCGAAGCCTCAAGTCCGGCAACAGTGAAAGCCGTCAGGTCGGGTGCAACACCCAGACGGCCGTCCTCGCCCGCCTCGTGGCAGTCCTCGGTCATCCACCAGCGCTTGCCGTATTTCTTGATCGTATAGCCCGGCAACTCGATAGGAACCGACACGGTAATCGCCGCGAAATATTCGCGCACTTTGCTCGTCCCCAGTTCGTTCTTGGCCACGACCGAAATCGACTGTGCCGGAATCACTACATCGTCGTTAACCACCCGAACGGTGATTACGTTAGTTCCCTGGCCGTCGATGATCGATATTTTTGCCTTTTCCTGCTCGGCGATCGTCCATTCGTAGGTATCGGCCCACTGAACCTTAGGCACCGAAAAGATGAACTCCTCGCCGCCGTTGCAGGTCAGCGTGGCGGGGACCTTGGAGATCGGTCCGGGCTTCTTGGGAACGGTCATCTCCTGAATATCTTCTTCGATATCGCGTTTCACGGCCTCAGTGCAGGCAACCAGCGCCGACACTGCGGCCATACATGCCGCGGCCACTATGTATTTTTGGATATTTTTCATGTTTTTTTGTTTTAAGCGTTACAAAGTATGCACTTCGGGATACCCAAACGGGTTCTCCACATACCAGCGGGCTTTATAAATCTGGTAGCCCGCACGGTTGAACAGACGGTTGCCGCCAAGGTCGCAAACCTCGGCCGACCACCAGTTGCTCCCGCCCGACGTGGGGC
>UROX01000201.1 GCA_900549685.1 uncultured Alistipes sp. | reverse complement strand
AATTATTTCCATGCCGTCGGTATGTCGCCGTAGTCGCTCAGTCCCGTACATCCGTCGAAGCAATCGGTCTTGGTCGATACGTTCGAGAAGCCGAGTGCCGTCGTCCGTTCGTAGAGATGGACTTTGGCGTCGTTCACAATCGAGTAGGGCGATTCGCCGGCGAGCGCCTTGCAGCCCATGAACGTTTTGCCGAAGTTGGTCACTTTCTTGTTGTTGTCGAACAGTTCGGCCGGCAGGCTCGTCAGTCCGGTACAACCGTAGAACGTGCTGTTGAACGAAGTGACCGCCACGTTGGCCGAGAACAGGGTTTCGGGAATTTCCGTCAGTCCCGTACAACCGTAGAACGTCGAGGCGAATCCGGTGGTTACTTTCACGTTGTGGACGAACAGGTCGGCCGGGATCGCGGTTAGGCTCGTACATCCGTAGAATGCGGAACCGAAATTCGTCGCTGCCGTATTGGCGGCGAACAGATCGGCCGGCACGACGGAGAGTTTCGTACAGTTCTTGAACAAGGACGAGAAGTTCGTTGCTTTCGAGTTTTGGGCGAACAATCCGGCCGGTACGGTCGTCAGGTTCGCACACTCTTCGAATAGGTTGGCGAACGTCGTTACGGCCGCGCAAGTTTCGAACAGATCTTCGGGGATGCTTTGCAGCGCTTTGCATCCGATAAACATACGTGCCATATCCTTCGCGGCGATCGCGTCCTTGAACAGGCCTGCAGGTACGGTCGTCAGGTTTTCGCATTTGTAGAAACAGCCGTTGTAGTTGGTTACCCCCGTCTTCCCGTCGAAGAGTCCGGCCGGTATTTCGACGAGGCCGGAGGAGGCGAACGTCATGCGGAAGTTCGTCACGGCCGTGTTGTATTTGAACAGGTCGGCAGGGACGCTCTTGAGGCTTTTGCAACCGTTGAAGATGTTATAGAAATCCTTGACTTTCGTGTTCTTGTCGAACAGCCCGGCAGGAACCGTTTCGAGGCTTTCGCAGGAAACGAATACAGATTTCATGTCCGTCGCTTCGGGACAGCCGTCGAACAATCCTGCGGGGATGCTTTTGATGTTCGTGTAGCCGAATGCGCCCGTGAATACGGTGGCTGCCGAACAGTTGTCGAACAGCCCGGCGGGGATTTCGGTCAGCAGACCGCTGGTGATGTCGTTGGAGATCGAACTCGATCCGAGACCGGTGCGCTGGAAGACGAACGAGAACTCGGTGACTTTCGTATTGTTTTTGAACAGTCCGGCCGGAATTTTCGATATTTTCGGGCAATAGGCGAACGTCGAGTAGAATGTCGTCACGTTTACCGCGTTGTCGAACAAGTTTTCGGGGATGACGGAAATGGTTTCACAGCCGTTGAACGTTTCTTTGAAGTCGGTCGCTTTCGCAGCATTCTTGAACAGTCCGGCCGGAATCTCTTCCAGTTTTTTGCAATAGTCGAACGCTTTGGCGAACGTCGTCACTTCGTCGAAGGAGTGGGCGATGTCGTCCGGGATGCGGGTCAGATTTTCGCAATAATAGAATGCTTGGTCCATCGAGGTGAGCCCCGTTTTACCCCATTGTTTCACGCGAACGAGGAAGCCCTTTTTCTCTGAGGTGAGTTTTGTCCCGTTGGAAGACAAGGCGGTGACTTCGCCCGAAACGGTCACGACATACTCGCCGGCTACGGCATAGGTGTGGGCGGGGGTGGCGACGATCGTTTCCTCTTTCGTGCCGTCGCCCCAATCGACCGTACAGTTCACCGTTCCTGCGATCGGAAGGACGACTTCTTTCTTGTCGGCCGGGAGATCGTAGATGAGCACAAGATTGTTTTCATCGTAACCGGACTGCGATACGGGCAACGGGAAAGTCATGGTATTGGCGTCCTTGCCGCCGGTGATAGCGATGGTTCCTTCGAGCGGGTTTTTATCTGGATTTTTGCCGGTCGTGACGGTCAGCACATTGCCTTCGCGGGTAACGGTCAGCCAGTCGCCTTCGACCTTGAAATCCCAGTCATAGTTGCATGCGACGGAGATCGTCTTCGAACCGCCTTCATCGTCGAATCCCATCGAAGCGGGAGTGGGAATCACATAAGCGGCCGCTTCCTGCAACACGGTGATGGTGTCGCGGACGATGTTCGGCGCGACGCCGGCGGCCACGACGATTTGTGTCGAACGGGCCGTCGTATCGGGATTGGGTTCGGCCGTAACGACCAGCGCGTGTTCGGTCTGTTCGACGAACAGCCACTGGCAGGTCAGATCGAACGACCATTCGTCCTGATTCGTCGCGAATTCGAATGTTTGGGTCAGTTCGCCCCGGGCGGGAAGAACGATCTGTGCGGCATCGACATCGATTTCAGGGTCTCCGGCCGTGTTCTGCGATACGGTCAGCGTGACCGAAGCCGATCCGGCCCTCAGCAGCAGCGTCGCTTCGGGAGAAACGGAAGTCTTATTGCGGGACACGCTCAGTTTTAGCGTGTTGTTGAATTCGTCCGCTTCGATGCCGAGCCATTCTTCGTTGTCGCAGTCATAGTCCCAACTCGTCTGGTTGGTCTCGAGGTTCAGCAGCAGTTCGCCGCCGCCCGATTTGAACCGGATCGTTCCGGTCTCGCCGTCCGCAGCCATGTTCAGCAGCGGGCTTTCAGACGACACGTTCAGCGTCGCGGCAGCGGGTTCGTCGCCCGTTACGTGGATCAGCGTCGTGTCGTCATCGTCGCATGCGCTGAAAAGCAACGTGCATGCGGCCAACATCGA
This sequence comes from uncultured Alistipes sp., assembly GCA_900549685.1. Lineage (GTDB taxonomy): Bacteria > Bacteroidota > Bacteroidia > Bacteroidales > Rikenellaceae > Alistipes_A. The sequence goes on along the minus strand of UROX01000201.1, from coordinate 1,471 downwards.
ATAGAATATCTTTTTCATTGTATAAAATGTTTTTTACAATTCGACCGTAATTGAATTAGTTCGCCTTCAGGGCGCTTGCCGCCGACTCGAATTTGCCCGTCGTGCCTTTGGCGAGGTTCTTCCCCTGTGCCGATACGCGGACGACTCCCGTGGGTGCGACGGCGTTCGACGCGTCGGCTTCTTCCGCCTTGCGAAGTTCCAAAGTCGATCCGCAGGCATAGTACATGTCCGTGAACATCGTGTAGGAGTAACCGTTGGAACCGAGGATACCGAAGCCGTCGTACCCTTCTTCCGGTCTGGCGAGCGTGACGGTCTTGCCGTCTTCCGACATGGTACCGATCAGGGAAGCGGTAGCGAATTTGCCTGCTGCGAAGTCGAACGTGGCGAAATAGCAGTAATAGGAGCCGATCTGGCCGACCAGCAATCCGGCGGGAATGGAAATGTGACCGCTTCCCGGGTCGAACTCGATGTTCAGCGTACTTCCGTTGAAGAACAGGTTGTTCATTGTCATCGACTCTTTATACGTGCCGGAGACGATCGTACATCCCGTGTACTCGCCCTCTCCGATCGAGGCTCCGCCGAAACGCCAGTCGTTCGAATAGAGCGACCACTTGCCTTCGAATTTAAAATAGGGGTCGTTCGCGTGCGTACCCTGGATGAAAAGGATCGTTTTCTCTACCTGTTTTCCTTCCGGGCCGGCCGTTACGGTCAGCGTGGCCGTCAGGTCGGCGTCGGTCATGTTGCTTCCGGGCGCAACGACCTTGATGATGCCGTCGGCCGGTTCTGCCTTAACTTCGCACCACGGTGTTTCGGCTTCGAGGCTGGCTGTCCATTCGGCGTTGGAAACTACGGTAGCCGTAAACACCCCGCCTTCCGAGTCGAACGTGTAGCTGTCGTCGGACAGAATTTCGAGCGATACGGCGTCGGCGTCGGCTTCCTGATATATTTTCAGTGTTTCTTCCAGATAACCGGACGTGATTTTCAGGCTTACCGAGCGGGTCTGGGCCGTGAAGTTCTGTTCCGCACGGACGGTGAGACGGTCTTCGGCGACCGATAGGCTCACCCATGTTTCATCGGTCGGTTCGACCGCCCATGCTTCGGAGGCGACGACCTTGATTTCTTTGGTACCCCCTTCGATACCGAAAACGGCCTCGTGCGTGGAGAGCGTGAGGTACGCGGGATCGTCGTCGTCCGAGCAGCTCCAACCGAGCAGCAGAATCGATACCGCCGCAAACAAACTCGTAAAGATCTTTTTCATGAAACGGATTGAATTTAAGTTAAACATGAACGAAGCGACCGGCGTCAAGAGTCGGAAACGAAGGCATGCGGCATTCCGTCGTGTCTCTGCGGAAGATCGGGTGAGGTCTTCGCGTCGTTTCGTGCGATTCGCGTCGTTCGGAACGGGGCCGGAGGCGGCATGATTTCGTTATCGGCGATGACCGATCGGCGTAAAAGTAGTGATTTTAACCTT
>UROX01000200.1 GCA_900549685.1 uncultured Alistipes sp. | reverse complement strand
CCACCCCTCGGGCAAACTTCCAAGACCTGAAACCGATTCCCATGAAATCGGAGGCGTCCGACGTCCGGTCACAGAACTTGTTCGCCACCACCCGACAAGGATTTCCGCCGTCGACACCGATGGCGACCCTGAGATTTTCGACCTCATAGACGGAGTTCGCTCCGTCGGCGAAGAAGCAATAGATCCCTGCATTCCGCGCCGACACACTCCCTGCACACAGCACGATGCACGCCGGCAAAACCAATTTTTCCATAGGCTTCGAAAAAGTTCCGTCCATACCCCGACGGCCCGAAAAAAAATAGAGAAGCGATGGCGCCGAAAGCTTATTTTAAGTACTGGAATCCGGAACAGTCTCGGGATAAAACAAACAACAGCCCACGCCCATATCCACGGATGGATACGACGCGAGAAGATATCGGCTTATTCTCTTCTCCCGTTGAATTTTCCCGATCGAACACCGAGAATAAACTTACACGTTCCGTGTTTTCAGTATGCCACTGCAAATGCAGAAAACATATCCGGAAAATGCAACCGTTCTCTTCCGTTGGGACTGTACTGCATACCCACAGCTTATTATAATCGTCGTCCGGTTTATAAAAAGCCAGCCGTCCTTCGACAGGACGGCCGGCTCGGAAAAAGAATATGCCTTTTGAAGACCTTATTCCCTATCGCTCATCGAATAGGGAGCGTCTTCGGATTTCGCGCCGCGGCTGTCGTTCGGTTCCGGCCGCATCTCGAAAGCGATCTTCGCTCCGTTCAGCAGTTCGCCGTATTTCAGGAAAGTTCGTTCGAGAGTCTTTCCGTCGAGTGTCATCTTTCCGACATAACGGTTCTCGGGGCCGTTCCCGGGAGCTTCGATCTCCACGGTCTCGCCGTTTTCGAGGTGGATGAGCGCTTTTTTGAAGAGCGGCGAACCCACCGCATATTCGTCCGATGCGGGACAGACGGGATAGAACCCGAGGGCCGAGAACACGTACCAGGCCGAGGTCTGTCCGTTGTCCTCGTCGCCGCAGTATCCGTCGGGCTTGGCGGAGTAGAGCCGGTCCATAACTTCTCGTACCCAATACTGCGCCTTCCAGGGTTGTCCGACATAATCGTAGAGGTAGATCATGTGCTGCGCAGGCTGGTTGCCGTGGGCGTAGTTGCCCATGTTGGCCACCTGCATCTCGGTGATCTCGTGGATGCGCACGCCGTAGTAGCTATCGTCGTAGATCGGCGGGACGACGAATACCGAATCCAACATCTTCGAGAACTCCTTCCCGCCGCCCATCAGCTCGGCGAGCCCTTCGACGTCGTGGAAAACCGACCATGTGTAGTGCCAGGCGTTACCCTCCGTATATGCGTCGCCCCACTTGTAGGGGCTGAACGGCGACTGGAACGTCCCGTCGGCATTGCGGCCGCGCATCAACTTGGTTTCAGGATCGAAGAGGTTTTTGTAGTTCTGCGAGGCCTTTTCCAGCCGCTCCGCATCTTCGGTCCGGCCCAGCTTTTTCGCCACCTGCGCGATACACCAGTCGTCGTAGGCATATTCGAGCGTTCGTGCGACATTCTCGTCGATGCCTGCATCGTAGGGTACATAGCCCAGCGTGTTATAGTATTCGTGCCCGAGGCGTCCCGTGGAGCTTACCGTAGGATGGACTTTGTCGCGTCCCGCGAGCATCGCCTCGTAGAGGGTTATTACATCCTCTTCGGGTGTCACGCCTTTGAGTATTGCATCCGCGACTACGGATGCGGAGTTGTTTCCGACCATGCAGCCGCGGTGTCCCGGCGAAGCCCATTCGGGCAGGAAGCCGCTCTCGCGGTAGGCATTGGCCAGCCCGGCCTGAATCTCGGCGTTGACCGACGGATAGACGAGGTTCAGCAGCGGGAACAGGCTCCGGAACGTGTCCCAGAATCCCGTGTCGGTATACATGTAGCCAGGCAGCACCTCGCCGTTGTAAGGGCTGTAATGCACAGGTTTGCCCGCAGCGTCGATCTCGTAGAATTTGCGCGGGAAAAGCGTCGAACGGTAGAGGCACGAGTAAAACGTGCGGTACTGATCCGTAGTTCCTCCCGTGACTTCGATACGTCCCAGCACGTCGTCCCAGCGTTCCTGTGCCCGGGCCTTCACCGTTTCGAAATCATCCGTTCCCAGCTCCGTTTCGAGGTTTCGCAGGGCCTGCTCCGCGGAGATGAACGACGAGGCCACGCGGGCCGTCACCTGCTCGCCACGCACCGTCGAAAAGTGTACCTTAGCCACGGCGTGGTCACCTTCGACCGCTTTGCCGCCTTCGGGATAGAGCTTTCGGCTACCCGCCTCGTAGGAGGCGGGAGCATCGGTCAGCTCGACGGCCGCGAAGGGCTTGTCGAAGCGGATGACGAACCAGTTGCGGAAATTCTCGGGCACGCCGCCGCTGTTACGTGTCGTATAGCCGGCAACGGTCTGCGCGTCGACGATCTCCACGCGCGAGCCGCGGTCGAAGGCGTCGATGACCACGCCCGATTCCGTCGATTCGGGGAACGTGAAGCGCATCACGGCGGCGCGCTCCGTCGGGGTCATTTCGGCCACGATGTCGTGGTCGGCCAAGTAGACCGAATAATAGTAGGGCTTCGCCGTCTCCGACTGGTGCGAGAACCAGCTCTGACGCGACTCCTCGCCGAGTTTGTCCCGGCCCCGCACGGGCATCAGCGAAAACTGCCCGTAGTCGTTGATCCACGGCGAGGGTTGGTGGGTCTGTTTGAAGCCCCGGATGGTATGCGCTCCGTAGGTGTAGGCCCACCCGTCGCCCATCGGGCCCGTCTGGGGCGTCCAGAAATTCATTCCCCACGGCAAAGCCACCGCCGGATAGGTATTGCCCGTCGAGAGCGCATAGTCCGACTGGGTGCCGACCAGCGTCGAGACGTATTCCGAGGGGCGAATCGCGGTTCCGGTGTCGTGAGGAACATGACCGCAGGCAGCAGCGAGGGCCGCCAGTACGATGAATGCGTATTTCTTCATTAGATGGATTTTTACATGCCGGAGTACATCCGCTGATTGCATGATGCGACCGCACTGTCTATTGTCAGAAAGACAGCGTTTTCCCGATACCCGAGGTCGTCGCGCACGATGCTCCGCCTTTCGGTGCGTTCCTTACAAGGGGCCTTGAACCCACGAATTGCAAATGCAAACCCGAACAAGCAATATGAGAAGTCGTTTTCCATAGGACAGACCGTATTCCGGTCTGCAAAATCAAAAAAACGCCGGAAGAATCCGAAAACTCTCCCGGCGGCCCTCATCAACGAATCTAAAACGGATTTTTCATTCAGCGGTTGTACTCAGTGCGGAGTACATCCTACCGTCTTCGTCCATCGCAGCCCATGACCGACAACACCGCTGCCGAAGGCCGCTATCACGATGACTCGATTCGTGTATTCGATGCTCAATCGTCGATGTCTATAACGTTGAATTGATTGTCGAATTTGATCTCCAAACCGTTCGACAACTCCACCTCCCACGTGTAGGCGTTGCGGTCGATCTGACGGATGAACTGCCTGGGATAGTTGCTTCCGGAAACGAAGGTTTGGATAGGCTGCGGGACGATGGATGCAGGAACAGGGCTGTATTTGCGCCCGACGCTTTCCCACTGCCCGTCGCTGCGGAATTCGATCTCCGTACGGTCGGTGTAGACCACCTCGTACTCCTTGCCCGTGTATTTCTGCTCCTCGACGGCATATGCCACCGTGAGATCCTTGAAATGCGCGGAGAGGAACTCCTGCGCCGCCTGCGGGAGCTTGTCCACGCTCGTGGGCTTTTCGCGGCCGTCGGCATACGCCGCTCCAAACATCGTCGTCATAAGGAACAGGGTCAAAAATGTCTTTTTCATCGTTCTTTTTGTTTATTTAGTTAGACAATCTCTTGCTGCAAATATTGCCCCCGATTTTGAAAGGAATTTGAAATACGACAATTTATATAACCGTCTGCAAAAAAAACAATCGGCCGAAGGTCAGAAGCGGCCCCCGAAACAGCGTTTCAGGGAGGGGGGGGGAGACGTCGGGAAGGCCCCCGCGGTATAGGCGGACAACGGAAATGCCTGCCGGGAAGACTTCTTCTCCGGCAGGCATTTTCGCTACGTGCGAGGCCGCATTACTTCTCGGAATGGCTGCGGAAATACACCTCTCAGGCGTCCTGACCTATGGTGCAGACCTCGATCCGCTGAATCGGCATATAGCTGCCCGGCACGCTGCTT
>UROX01000199.1 GCA_900549685.1 uncultured Alistipes sp. | reverse complement strand
TGAAACGCTTGCGGTATTTTTCCGGACTCTCCTGCTTTACCGAAACATCCAAAGTCCAGCGACCGGCCGTTATCCTCAATCCGGCCGTCGCCTCGCTCTGCGTACGATTGTCCCCTGTCGTGGTAAAGATCAGCCGCGTGACGGTCTCGGCATCATCGGAATTCCGAGCGATCGCGACCGTAAAACCGCCGCTATCCGGCAGTGAAGCGCCGACACCGGATACTGCGCTACCGACAGGAGTGCCGGAAGTATCCAGCCATTGAATCGCATAGGGTACCGTCGTCTGAACATCCACGGTATCGACTCTTCCCGCCTGATAGCCCAGCGTCACGTTGCGGGACGACAAGCCGAAATAGTTGTCTCCCTCGAAATACATCTCGGTCGTAAAATTCTCCCACGGACGTATCTCAGCGACGATGCCCGTCGCACGATTCACGGCCGCCAGCGCAGGATCGCTCCAACCGGGGCCGGTCACCTTTCTGATTCGGAAAACGTACCGGTAATTCCTCAATATCTGACCGAACGGATGTCCTTCGAGGCCAGGATTGAAATCTATCCGGTAATAAGTAGGGGAGGACCCTCCGTCGTAATACCCGCCCACGACGATGCAGGTCGCCTCGGTCAGCTGAGCCGACGGATCGGTCTCTCCGTCGGCTTCGGGAAGATAGATCCCTGCAATCGAAACGGGATCCGGTTCGCCCGCCGTCGTTACGATCGGAGTCTGCGACTTTACGGCTCCCGCAAATACCGACGGCGCAGCAACCCGAGGGGATTCCTCATCGACGGCTTCGTCGGGTGCGATTTGGATTTTGTCGTTCGCGCGGTATACGCGGACGCTCTCGATCCGTAACGGCCGCGAATCCGCCGCCAAGTCCTTCTCCACATCGACCCGGGCTGCCGCACGCAGCATCTTGACACTGTAACGGTTCTCCCTGTCAGCTTCCAGTCCGGACGGAATGACGATCTGACCGTACATGGGCAGACTCCGTAGGGATTCTCCGAACGAACATCCCGTTCCGGCTTTGACATCGGCTTCCGAATCGCCCGGCGAAGGCGCGTAAACGGCAAACGCATCGCCGTAATTGCCGACCAGCATCAGTTTGACCGGATTGGGTGTACTGAGGAGTTTGGCTTGAAACAGAACGCCGGTGCCGCTCGATTGGAGTTGTTCCGCTTCCACCATATAACGATACGCATATCCGCTTTCGTTCCGTTCGAATACGAGTATCCTCATCTCCTCGATCCGGTTTTCCGTCTCGTCGGATGCCTTTTCGACTTTCGTGCGCTTCTCGGGGAAGGCCGATTGCGGCAAACTAACCGTCAGGCGTATCGGTACTCCGCCGTCCGGATAACGTTCCAACACATCTTCATCCGGAAACGTCTGCGCACAGGCCGCGAAGAACAGGCAAAGTACCGACAGTGCGATCCCCTGCAACCGACAACGAGCTCTCCGCCTTCCGGAGATCGGGCGATTCCCGTCATTATTTCCATGTTCGTTCATCGTTCGTCCGTTTGTGATTACCAAATATCCCATTGGTATATTTCATTCCAAGGGGTAATCTCCATGCGAATGGAGAGCCCGCCGCCTTCATTCAACTCAATCAATAAATTGAGAGTACGGCCCGCCGGCAATGAAATCCGGTCGCCATCGACCTCTGTCACCGAAGCGAGCAGACGATCCGCCGAACGGGCGGACATCCGTTCATACAGATTCACGATCACCTCGTCCGCCTGCGAATCGGACTCATCGGTATGAACCAGATTGAACGTTCCGTCGGTCAAGAAATCCCCGTTGTCGCGGAACGTGCCCGTTCTGCGTACATGGGCCGTTCCGGAGATCGGATTCCCCGCAAAATCATAACCGTCGTCGGGTATTTCAACCGTGAAATAATAGAGGTCTTCGGGAGTGTTCCGGTCCAATCCCCTGGCGGTGATATGTATCCTCGCATTCTTACGGATCAACGTGATCTCTTCGGAGGCGGCTTCCCCTGTCGGGCCGAGTCGGGCCCGCCCGAAAAACAGATCGTCCGGCGTATGATGAAACGTATCGTCCTCTTCTATCAGCGAAACGGCCCGGTCTTCGATCCGGCTTCCTGCCGCGGGAGAATGGAACCGCTGGCCCGTTCCGGCATTGGCCCAGACAACGGCACGGCAACGGCCGGGCGTACCGTCTGGTAACGGAATCGGCGCACGCTTCATGATCCGCTCTCGGGTTACGGAGATTCGATCGACGAAACGGCCGCCCTGCGAAAACAGGTACAATACGGCACTGCCGGCCTCTCCCGTCTGCGTGATGTCCTGTCCCGTCGCTTCATCCACGATCTTTAACACGACAAATCTCGTTTCCGCTACCGGAAAACAGTCGCTCCGATCCTCACGGATGCAACCGAAAAGTAGCGGAAGGAGCATACCGGACAGGAAAAAGCCCCGCGGCCATCCTCTGCGGAACAGATGTCGAACCGTATTCACCACCGTGTCGTTCAAACGATCTGACCCCGTCCCGAAGAAAGATACTCTTCGGGACGGAATCATCCATTTCCTGCTACCACTCTACGTCCTGGACGAGTTCCGCAGTCCAGTCCTGCGGCTCGACGGTAATATCGAGCGACGCCGGATCGGCCGGGACTTCCGGATTGGAGCTACCGCCTCCCAGACGTTTGAGTTTCACGTTGACCGTATAGACATAGTTGCGGCGAATGAAAGTTCCGTCGCTGGATGCTTCGCCTGTTCCCACCTTGTCGTTGATGCGGAACGGGAAATAGGCGGGCTGCCCGTCATAGGTACCCGCGAGCGTTATGAGCGTGGTATTACCGTCGTCATTGTCGCTGGGCAAGACATAGAAATAACGGTTGGAATAGTCGCTCGTCGATATGGTCTCCGACAGATAAGCCTTTACGGTACTTTTATCTCCCGCCATTCCCCCGTAAAACACATTCGGAGTGTAAGCCGCCGAAGGAAGTCCCATCATGGCTGAACCGCGAGCTTTCATGACGATCACCTTGTTCAGCACGAATTTATCCGGGTCGTGCCCGGGATCCGGAGAAATCGTAACCGTCCCCAATTTGATTTTTGCGGCGATACGGCTGATGGATATGGTTTTCGTTGCGGTGGAATTGGCCGTGAGCGTTACCATATCCTCTCCACTCATGAAAAGTCCGTTCGTTTCCGGAGATTGGGTGTCCAGATCGATCACATTGCCCGCATCGGCGAACCAACTGTAATTGATGCCGTCCGGAAAGGTGACGGAGGAAGGAACGTTCGCCACTACCACGACTCTCTTCTCCCCGGCGAGCAATCCGGAGATCGTCGCGGAGAGACTCGGTGCGGCGAGCGTTTGCCGCTTGTCCAGCGTACCGTTGGCGTTAAACACGAATACCGTCGCATTCTTGACCGTATTTTCGGCCTTTTCCAGCTCATCCGCATCTTCCGGCGGAACGACGGCTTTGGTGCGGGGCGCCTGACCGTTCAGCGTAACGGTCAGTGAGGCCGTCTCTTCGGAAAGAGTTTTCTCCGTGTCGTCTTTGCTACAAGAGACCGACAACGATGCAGAGGCTAAAATACAGGTGAATATCGCCAAGAGGCCTCTTTTCCCGACATTGATGCTTGTTCCCATAATATAAACTATTTTCGTATAAAAAATAAATACACAGCGAATGCCCGACAACGGCATTCGAACGATGTGAAAAAGTCAGGCAAATCCTTGCTTTCCGACGATTTTTTTTCGTTTATAGATCTTTTTCACGAAAAACGACAAGCCATGTACGGCTCCACGTCCTACCAGCATCGCGCCGATCCGAATGTTCCGGCGGAAGAGGTGGCGTCGACCGTCGCCGGCTTGACGAACGAGGGCGAGGTGTAACGCCGGAGCGTGTGCGAGGTCAGTGCGGAAACCATCCGCAAGGCCCACGCCGTATGCATGCTGACGGATGCATGCATCGGCGGTTCCGTTCCCCCTCGAATATTTCCGTCGGAGACCGTAATATCCGTATACCCGAATCCACCCGTAAATTTCCTCTCTGCCGAATACTTTCGCCCAACCCCTTCATTCTCCGCGGCAGACGACGGCCTTCAATGATTTTATACAATACAAAATTGCAAGAGGTGACGCCGCCGACAAACAAAATTTCCTGCACCAAGATTTGGTATTTTGATTGACGCGCAATTTTTGTTTTGCGATTTTTGATATATATTTAAAATCAAAGTTATATGAAAGATAATTTAATCGCGAGACAGCTC
>UROX01000198.1 GCA_900549685.1 uncultured Alistipes sp. | reverse complement strand
CCTATCTGGGCGGCTGAGCACCGTTTTTCCAAATTCAAAAGGAGCGCCTGCGGGCGCTCCTTTTTTTCGTTCCGTTCCGGACCGGCGGCCGTGTTCTCCCTGTCTCCGCCCGTCGGTTTCTCTCCGGCACGTCCGACACCCACAACGAAACGCCTCGCCCCGGAAACGACCGAAAACAGTCGTTCGTCCCGCCGACCGTTCCATCCGAAGGAAACTCTCGCTATCTTTGCCGCGACACAAAACCGCGCCCAGGACACACGGACCGACAGAATCATAAGACACCGTATGTCCGTCGCCGCAACCCGTTACCGAAAAATGAGACATTCCTCCCGACGCTTCCCGTTCTTCGCCCTTCTGCTCGTCGCAGCAACGGCCGTCCCGCACATCGCCCGCACCCAGAACCGGTTCCACATCGCGCTGGATTACCATTATCACATAGGACTGAGCGAAAGATTCTACGGCCATACGCTGACCCGCAAAGACGGCAACATGCGGGGCAATTCGCTGCACCTGACAGCCCTGTACGACATTTCCCGGCGCATAACCGCCGGAGCGGGTTTCGGAGCCGACCGATACGAAGCACCGGGCTATAACACTTTCCCCGTCTACGGCACGCTGCATTATCGTCCGATGCGGAAATTTCCCGACGGATATGTCTACACGAACCTCGGATACGGCATAATGAGCAGCACGGACGATATTTATCCCGGCTGGATGTGGGACCTCGGAGTAGGGTACACCAAAATGTTCCGCAAACATTCCGGCGTCAATCTCCAGTTCGGCTACAACCTCAAGGAATTCGGCCACATATTGTATTACCGTGCCGGCGAAGACCGTTTCGTAGAAGGACGCAGCAACCTCCGCCACTCCCTTTCGATAGGTATCGGATACGTTTTCTGACCGGCGTCCCCGAAGGGTTTGCCGGTCAGGAAAATATCCGCCGACTTTATTCCGGGAACCTCCGTAGGGTATGATCCAGGCCGTTCCGCCCCCTCGAAGGGGAATACTACGACTGTTCGTTTTGGCATTCCGCTTGCAAATATCCCCTCCGAAAGGTTTGTTTCTAAACAGTTTCCGGATGTCGTGGGAGATTCCGCATTTCCGAAGAACCCGCCTACAAACGGTTATCGACAAACGTCGGAACACAACACAAGACCGTCGTTCGCCATCGATACCGTGTCGTTCACGGAAATAGCCGAACCTTCGTCGGATAATTTACGTTTATTGATACATAAATCTTCTTGCGCCGCCGGGCGGTCGAAGCCGAAAGGGACAAAGCGGAGATCGAGCTATACAAGGCCCAGATCAAACCGCACTCCATGTTCAACACGTTGAACTCGCTGTACGGCCTGTTCCTGACCCGAAACGAAAATGCGCTCGAATCGTTGGAAAAATTCATTTCCATGATGCGTTATATCCACACCACCTCCATGCGCGATCTGGTCCCGCTGTCGGACGAGGCGGATTACATCAGACAATACGTGGCCCTGCAATCGCTTCGACTCAACGAAATGACCTCCGTCACGCTCGATATCGATATCGAAGATAACGAACTGATGGTTCTTCCTATGTTGCTCGTCACGTTCGTCGAGAACTGTTTCAAGCACGGCGTATCCCCGGTGGAGAAAAGCCGTATCGCATTGTTTTTGCAGGAACACGACGGCAAAATGATTTTCCTCACCAGCAACCGCATCTTCCCCGTGAAACGAATAGGCGAGCACATGGGCATCGAAAATTGCAGGAAACGTCTCGAACTGCTGTATCCGGGTCGTCACGATATGCGTATATCGAAAGACGACATGAATTTCCACGTTGAACTAAGCATCCATTTATCGGCATGATCAGGTGTGTAGCGATAGACGACGAACCGATAGCCCTGAGCATCATTCGGGAATATTGTAAAAAATACGGAAACATCGAACTGGAGTGTTTCACCTCTCCGATAGCGGGCATGGAATGTATCGGCTCCACGCGCCCGGACATCGTGTTTCTCGATATAGAAATGAATTCCCACAACGGCGTGACGCTCGCACGCCGGCTGCCGCCCGGAACATGCCTCGTCTTCACGACGGCGTATTCCCAATATGCACTCGACGGATTCGATGTCGATGCCGTGGACTTTCTGCACAAACCGATCTTCTATCCCCGTTTCGAGCGAGCCATGGAGAAAGCCTTGCTCCGGCTCGAAAGGCTCGAAAGCCGTGCACCGCGCCGGGAGACGATCACACTGAAAGTCGAGCACAAGAACGTCGTCATCGACATAGACGACATAACCTTTATCGAGGCGATGGACAACTACGTCAAGGTTTTCAGGAAAAATCTGCCCACGGTGCTATCCCAAATCACGATGAAAGAGACGGAATCCTTATTGCCGGAGGACCGTTTCATCCGCGTCCACCGTTCGTTCATCATCGCACTCGACGCCATCGACCGGTTCTCCAACCGGAAAATCTTCATCCGCGATCTCGACCGGCATATTCCGGTCGGCAGAAAATATACCGAATCATTCAACGACCTGTACGACATTTTCAAATCGAACGGCCGATGAAATGAACTTCCGTTTCGATGCTCATCGCCGCCTGCCTCACGGGATACATCGTGAGCTTCCTCAACCGCAGGATCATCACACGCGCCATGCTCCGCCGTGTGCTGCCCGTCAAAAGACTCTGAGCCATCCGTTCGCTCACGGGCCGTATCGGTACGGCACATTCCGTAATCGAGGTATTTCCATCCGTAAAACAGGTATCCGCAGCACCGGCCGAAGGCACTACTTTTGTCTTCGGTAACACGAAATCCCCGAAACATATGACGACTGCGGAATTCTTGGAATACATGAACGCCGGACACACCGTCCCGGCCGGCTCAAAAGCCCACCGGACCATGCACCGCCTGAGCCGGGAAGCCATACGCATAACGATGCGGATCAATACCGAATACCTCACGCCCGAGCAAATCGTCGCCGCGATGCGCGAACTGACCGGAAAGGAAATCGACGAAAGTTTCGCTCTCTTTCCTCCGTTCCACACCGACTGCGGCAAGAATCTCACCATCGGCCGGCGGGTGTTCATCAACTCGGGATGCAAGATACAGGATCAGGGCGGAGTGACCATCGGCGACGACGTACTCATCGGACACGACGTCGTGATCGCCACGCTGAACCATGCGTTCGATCCCGACCGCCGGGGCGACCTCGTTCCGGCTCCGGTAACGATAGCCGACAAAGTGTGGATCGGCGCCCACGCGACCGTTCTGCCCGGCGTGACCATCGGCGAGGGTGCGATCGTGGCGGCGGGAGCGGTAGTCACGAAAGACGTGGCCCCGGGTACGGTCGTGGGCGGAGTACCCGCGAAATTCATCAAAAACGCAATCTGAAACCGACCGTTATGAGAAACCGAATCCTCACGATACTCGTATCGCTCTTTCTGGGCGTCGCATGCACGCCGACCGATACCGAAACGAACCGAAAAAACGATAACGACATGGAAAATCTATCATTGACCCGCGAGTGGGACAAAGTCTTCCCGCAGAGCGACAAGGTCGATCACAGCAAGGTGACGTTCACCAACCGCTACGGCATCACGCTCGCCGCAGACCTGTACATTCCCCGGAACGCCGAAGGCAAACTGCCGGCCATTGCCGTAAGCGGGCCATTCGGGGCCGTGAAAGAACAGGTATCGGGGCTCTACGCCCAGACAATGGCCGAAAGAGGCTTTCTCGCGATCGCTTTCGACCCGTCCTATACCGGCGAAAGCGGCGGAACGCCCCGTTACGTCGCCTCGCCCGATATCAATACCGAAGACTTCTGCGCCGCGGTCGATTTCCTCTCCACCCGCGACGACGTGGATCCCGAACGCATCGGAATCATCGGCATCTGCGGTTGGGGCGGACTGGCGCTGAACGCCGCCGCCATCGATACGCGCATCAAGGCGACGGTCGCATCCACGATGTACGACATGAGCCGCGTGAACGCCAACGGATATTTCGATGCGATGGATGCCGATCAACGCTACGAACTCCGCAAACAGCTCAACGCCCAGCGCACGGCCGATGCGAAAAACGGCACGTACGAACTCGGCGGCGGGGTAGTGGACCCGCTTCCCGACGACGCTCCGCAGTTCGTCAGAGACTACCACGACTATTACAAGACCGAGCGGGGCTACCACGCGCGTTCGCTCAACTCCAACGGCGGCATGATGGTAAATACCGCTAACGCGAAAGAGGAAGCGAAAGCCGCCACTCAATATACCCAACAGGTTAATCAG
>UROX01000197.1 GCA_900549685.1 uncultured Alistipes sp. | reverse complement strand
AATGGGGTTCGAGATCGTGGGCGTGAGCCCCGACAGCGAAAAGTCGCACCGGAACTTCATCGAAAAGAAATCGCTCAATTTCACGCTGCTGGCCGACACGGACAAAAAGATCGCCGAGGCCTACGGCGTCTGGGGCGAGAAGAAGTTCATGGGCCGCACCTTCATGGGCATTCTCCGCACGACTTTCGTCATCGACGAGAGCGGACGGATCGAACGTATTTTCGATAAAGTGCGCACCAAGGATCATTTCGATCAGATCGTGGAGGCCTACGAATAGAATGTATAACGACTACTAAATACCTCAATAATATGGCAGAAAAAGAGAAACCGCAGATAAATCCCGATAAGCTCAAGGTGTTGAGCGCCGTGATGGACAAGATCGAAAAGGACTTCGGCAAGGGTGCCATTATGAAAATGAGCAGCCGGCAGGTCGATGAGGTTCCCGTCATTCCGTCCGGATCGGTGACGATCGACCATGCGCTGGGCATCGGCGGCTACCCCAAGGGCCGTGTGATCGAGATTTTCGGTCCCGAATCTTCGGGAAAGACCACGCTGGCCATCCACGCGATCGCCGAAGCGCAGAAAGCGGGCGGCATTGCCGCCTTCATCGACGCGGAACACGCATTCGACAGTACGTATGCGCAGAAACTGGGCGTGGACATCGACGAGCTGCTGATCTCCCAGCCCGACAACGGCGAACAGGCGCTCGAGATTGCGGACCATCTGATCCGTTCCAGCGCCATCGACATCGTCGTGATCGACTCGGTGGCGGCGCTGACGCCCAAGGCCGAGATCGAAGGCGAGATGGGCGAAGCCAAGATGGGCCTTCAGGCGCGACTCATGTCGCAGGCCCTGCGTAAGCTGACGGCCAGCATCAGCAAGACCCGTACGGTGTGTATTTTCATCAACCAGTTGCGCGACAAGATCGGCGTGGTATACGGCAATCCCGAAACCACGACCGGAGGTAATGCGCTGAAATTCTATGCCAGTGTCCGCATCGACATCCGCAAGGCGTCGGTCATCAAGGACGGCGAGGAGCAGCTGGGGGCCCGGGCCAAGGTCAAGATCGTGAAAAACAAACTGGCGCCTCCGTTCCGCCGGGCCGAGTTCGACATCATGTACGGCGAGGGAATTTCGAAAATCGGCGAGATCCTCGATCTGGGCGTCGATTTCGGGATCCTCAAGAAGAGCGGATCGTGGTTCTCCTACGGCGACCGCAAGCTGGGCCAGGGACGCGATGCGGTCAAAGAACTCTTCCGCAACGACGAGCAGTTGCTCGAAGAAGTCGAAACGAAAGTACGTCAGGCTCTTGCGGCCGACTAATACTACGGAGGTCGGATTTTAAACGGAAAGCGGATGGGATATTCTTCCGACGATGAACGTCTGATCGGCGAGGCTTTCGCCCAGCTCATGTCGAGTTGCGCGAAGGTCTGCAAGAACGATTACGATAAGGATCTGATCGAACGGGCTTTTTTCCTGGCGAAAGAGGCCCACGAGGGGGTGCGTCGTCGTTCGGGAGAGCCTTACATTCTCCATCCGCTGGCTGTGGCCCGGATCGTCGTGGACGAAATCGGGCTGGGTGTCAAGTCGGTCGTGGCGGCTTTGCTGCACGATGTGGTGGAGGATACCGACTATACGGTCGAGGATATAGAGAGCCGTTTCGGTGCCAAGATCGCGTTGATGGTGGACGGACTGACCAAAATGTCAGGCGTCTTCAAGACCAGCGCTTCGGAACAGGCCGAGAATTTCCGCAAGGTGCTGCTCACGCTTTCCGACGACGTGCGGGTGATTCTCATCAAGATCGCCGACCGGCTCCACAACATGCGGACATTGGGTTCCATGCCGCCGCACAAGCAGATGAAGATCACCAGCGAGACGATCTACCTGTTCGCACCGCTGGCCTACCGTCTGGGGCTTTATGCAATCAAGAGCGAGCTGGAGGATCTGACGCTCAAGTATCGCTTCCCCGAAGACTACCGGCAGATCGAGTCCAAGATACGCGAGACCGAGGCCGGGCGTACCCGTTTCATCGAGAAATTCAACGCTCCGATCATCCAGAAACTCAAGGAGAACGGCATCGATTTCGAAATCTCCGGCCGGGTCAAATCGGTCTACTCGATCTGGTCGAAGATGCAGCGTAAACATGTCTCGTTCGAGGAAATCTACGATATTTTCGCCATCCGAATCGTTTTCAAACCCTCTCCGCTGATTCCCGAGAAGTCGCAGTGCTGGCATATCTATTCGCTGGTTACCGACATCTACAAGCCCAAACCGGACCGTATCCGCGACTGGGTCAATATCCCGAAAGCCAATGGCTACGAGGCACTGCATTCCACGGTCATGGGACCCGACGGCGTATGGGCCGAGGTCCAGATCCGTTCCGAGCGGATGGAGGAGATCGCCGAACGCGGGTTCGCTGCCCATTGGAAATACAAGGCCGGTACGCTTTCCAAGGAAGAAGGCGAGTTCGACCGCTGGATGAAGCAGGTCCGCGAGGCGCTGAACAGTCCGACGGCGGATGCCGTCGAGTTTCTCGACAACTTCAAGCTGAGTCTCTATACGTCCGAAATCGTCGTATTTACGCCCAAGGGCGATTCGCGCACGCTGCCGCAGGGTGCTACGGCGCTCGATTTTGCCTACGATATCCACTCCAAGATCGGAAACAGCGCGATGGGGGCCAAGATCAACCATAAGATCGAATCCATCTTCGCACCGGTCGGCAGCGGCGACCAGATCGAGATCATCACCTCCAGAAACGTGACTCCCCGCCCCGACTGGCTCGAGCACGTTATCACGACCAAAGCCAAGCAGTCGATCGTCAATTTCCTCAAAAAAGACAAACTCAACAACATCGCCAACGGGATCGTGCTGTTCGAGGCCCGGTTGAAGGATTTCGGCGTGACGCCCAGTGCGCGGGTGTTTCGCAAGGTGCTTCCCGCCTACGAATGTGCGACCAAAGACGAGTTTTACAGCAAGCTCGGCGCGGGAATCGTCAAGCTGGACGATCTGGGCAAGGTGTTGCGCGAAAATTCGGCCAACAAGATATTGAAGTTCTGGACGCTCCAGATTCCCAATCCGTTCCGTTTTCTCGGCGGGGAAGGTAAGAAGGACAAACACGTGCTGCCCGACGATCCGTCGGACCCCGAAGCGCCGCAATTCGTCATCGCGCCTTGTTGCAACCCCATTCCGGGCGACGAGGTCGTCGGCTACAAGAATCCGGATACCCACAAGGTGGATGTGCACAAGAAGAGTTGCAACGAACTCATCAAGCTGGCCGCACAGCACGGCAACAACCTTACACCCGTTACATGGTCGAGCCACAAGGCGATGTCCTATCTCACGGTGATGGAACTTCGGGGCATCGACCGCATCGGGATTCTCATGGAGCTTTCCCAGGTAATTACCGGTGAGTTGAACACCAACATCCGCGAACTTCACATCCAGAGTCACGACGGTATATTCGAAGGGCGTATCAGTCTGTATGTCAAGAATAAGACGGACCTGAAGATGATTATAGAGAAGGTCGGAAAAATCAAAGGGGTCGAAAAAGCGATCCGGGTCGAAAACACGAAAGAATAAAAACACTGCGTCATGGAGAGTCTCTTGATCCTCATTCTGTCCGTCGTCGTGTCCGGCATTCTGTCTTCCAAAAAGAAGAAGAAAGCGGCGGGACATACGCATCCCGGGGAGAAAACCACCCTGCCCTCTTCGCCTTGGGACGATTTGATCCGGGACCTTCAGCAGGGGCGCGATAACGGACCGTCCGATTCCGATCCGGTCGTCGAAGCGGCGGACGAGGAACCGTTCGATGAGCAGACTTTTCCTGCCGGAACTCCGGAGGCTTCTTTCGAGCCGGTAGCCGGTTCGGCCGCAGAGACCGATCCTCAGCCCTATTTCACATACGACGATCAGGTACTCGCCGAATTGTCTGTTCGACAGGAGCCGGAGCCTTTCGTACCCGAATACTCGGCGGAGAACAGAGCCGCAGAGCCGGAAAAAGGTTCGCGTGTTTCCGAATCCGAGCCTTCTGCGCCGGTCGGAACGCTCTTTCCCGACGGTTTCGATCCTCGGATGGCTGTGTTGTATGCGGAGGTTATGACGCCCAAGTTCCGGCAATACTGATTCTGCAGAACGGAATTTCTCCTCCTTGGGAATAGCTTTACACGCCCGGGTTCTTCGAGTGGGCGGAATTTTCAGAAATTCTTGCGCCGTTTTTCTTTCCCGACTTCTCTTATTTTCCGTGTTTTCCGTCGTTTCCGGCTCTTTTTAAGGGGTTACCG
>UROX01000196.1 GCA_900549685.1 uncultured Alistipes sp. | reverse complement strand
GGTCGGGCGTATTTGTTTTTTTTAACACAATTTTGTTTATTTTTGTAGGTCCTTTAAATGCGAAATTACGATGATTAAGTCCATGACCGGGTTCGGGAAAGCCGAGGCCGTGCTCGAACATAAGAAAATAACGGTCGAAATCCGTTCGCTCAACAGCAAACAGCTCGATCTGTCGATGCGGGTGCCGTCGATTTACCGTCAGAGCGAATACGAAATCCGCAACCTCGTGGCCAAAAGAATGCTCCGGGGAAAGGTGGATGTCTATATCTCGTACGAAACCATCGGAAAGAGCGGCTCCGTCGCGCTCAACCGGGAGGTTTTCGGCGACTATCTCGCCCAGCTCCGTTCTATCGCCGCCGAAAACGGACTTCCGTGGAACGAGGCGATGGCTCCGGCCGCGCTGACCGCCGTGTTGCGCCTGCCGGATGCGGTGCAGAACGAAGTGGCCGATATTCCCGACGAGGAAATCGAGGCGCTGAAGGGCGCCGTGTGCGAGGCTTTGGACCGTATGGATGCGTTCCGTCAGCAGGAAGGCGCCATTCTGATTGCCGATCTGTTGGGGCGTATCGACCGCATCGAGCGGCTCAAGAACGATATTCTCCCCTACGAGAAGGCGCGTACCGAGAACATCCGCAACCGTATCCGCGAGAACATCGAGTCGCTGGGCATCGCCGTGGACGGCAACCGTCTGGAGCAGGAGATGATCTATTATCTGGAAAAGCTCGACGTGACCGAGGAGAAAGTACGGCTGCAGAACCATTGCGACTATTTCCGCGAGGTCTCGCGCAGCGAGGACGGCGTCGGACGCAAGCTCGGTTTCATTGCCCAGGAAATGGGGCGCGAGATCAACACATTGGGGTCGAAAGCCAACGAAGCCACGATGCAGAAGATGGTCGTCGGCATGAAAGACGAGCTGGAGAAGATCAAGGAACAGCTGCTGAACATTTTGTAGGATACGTCCGGTCCCGGGCCGCGACGTCTTCGGAAGGCGTGCGACGAAGAACCTTTCCTTGCCCGGCTGCGGATGGCCGGAAAAAACGAGGACAGGGGCGGTCTCGCGTTTCCGTCTGTAATTTACCTTATTGCCATTCGTTATGAATCCATCGACACAAGGACGAATCATTATTTTTTCCGCGCCTTCCGGTGCCGGAAAATCGACCATCATAAACCGTTTGCTGGAGAAATTTTCCCGGCTCGAATTCTCTATTTCGGCCACCAGCCGTGCGCCGCGCGGCCGGGAGGTACACGGCCGCGAATATTATTTCATGGATAACGCCGAGTTCGCCCGACGGGCGGCTGCCGGAGAGTTCGTCGAATGGGAGGAGGTCTATGCGGGAACCTGCTACGGAACGCTTCGCAGCGAACTGGACCGGATATGGGCCAAGGGAAACACGATCGTTTTCGACGTGGATGTCAAGGGCGGCATCAACCTGAAGAAAATATTCGGCTCTCAGGCGCTTTCCGTCTTTATCATGCCTCCTTCGGTCGAAGAGCTTCGCCGCCGGCTGGAGGGACGGGGCACCGATGCGCCGGAGGTCATCGACCGCCGGGTGGCCAAGGCCGCCGAGGAGATCGCCCATGCGCCGCAGTTCGACCGCACGGTGGTGAACGACTCGCTGGACCGTGCCGTGGCCGAAGCCGAACGGATCGTCGGAGCGTTTATCGACTGAGCCGGAATGGCGGCTTTTCCCTCTTTCACCCTGCTCTATTTCGGATCGTTCAACCCGATCCGTACGGGACATATGGCCATTGCCGAAGCATCGTTGCGGGCGACGGGAGCCGAGGCGCTGTGGATGGTCGTCTCTCCGCAGAACCCGCTCAAGGCCGACGGCGAACTCGCTCCCGAACGGCACCGGCTGAACATGGCCCGTCTGGCCGTGGACGACTCTCCGTTGCGGGATCGCATCGAGGTGTCGGACATCGAGTTCTCGTTGGAAAAGCCGTCGCTCACGATCCGTACGCTCGAGGCGTTGCGGAACCGCTGTCCCGAACGCCGTTTCGCGCTGCTGATCGGCAGCGACAATGCGGACCGTTTCGACCGCTGGGTGCGTTATGAAGATATTCTGGACCGCTTCCCCGTGCTGGTCTATCCGCGCAAGGACTATCCCCCGTTGCAGACGCCGCTGGCCGCTCGTTTCACGTTTCTGCAAGACGTGGAGCCGGGTGTGGGAGCGGCTACGGATATCCGGCGCCGGATCGCGGCCGGACTCGACCCGGGAGACGATCTTCCTCCCCGTGTATGGCGGTATATTCGAGAAAACAGACTGTATGGATACGATAAATGATTCCCTCCGCGGACAGATCGAGGCGCTGGACCGGGCTATCGGCCGGGAGCCGGACAACGGATCGCTCTATGTGGAGCGCGGAAAATGCTATCATAAGGCCGGTATTTTCGACCGGGCGCTCAACGATTTTCTCCGAGCCCGCGAACTCTCGGGTCCGGATCCCGAAACGGACGGGTATATCGATCTGCTGCGCGAGATTTTCGCGTTCCGATATACCGATTTGTACAATCCCTGACGCGGCTGCGGCTGTCCGTGCATCGGCCGGCAACCGGTGCCGACACTCCCGGAGCGCAGTTCCGGGTCTCGCCGGGACGGGTGCAGGACCGGTCTCCGCATATACGGGCGGAGATTGCGGGCGACGGCGGTGGGCGACGGTTCCCGAAAGACGGGACATAAAGTATATAATTGTTCTTCCGGACATGTTTTCCGGAGAAAAAGTTAATTTTGTATTCGTTTAAAGAATGACCCGAATGAAGAAAAAAATAGCGCTGATCGCCGGCGGCGACTCTTCGGAATGGCGGATCGCCATGGAAGGAGCCGCTCAGATCGAGAAATGCCTCGATGGCGACAAATACGATGTATACAAGATTCTGCTCCGCCACGGGAGCTGGACCTACGAGTTGCCCGACGGAACGACGACCCAGCTCGACCGGAACGATTTCTCGCTCACGGTGGGCGGCGAAAAAATCCGGCTCGAATATGCCCTGATTCTGATTCACGGCACGCCCGGAGAGGACGGAAGGTTGCAGGGGTACCTCGACATGATGGGTATTCCCTACTCTTCCTGCGGTTTCGTCTCGTCCGTCATCACGTTCGACAAGTCGGCCTGCAAACGGGCCGTGGCGGGTACGGGGATCGATCTGGCCCGCGAAATCCTGATCGACCGTCGCAGCGAAATCGATCCGGATAAGGTGATCGGCACGTTGGGACTGCCGCTGTTCGTCAAGCCGAACGCCAGCGGAAGCAGTTTCGGCGTGACCAAGGTCAAGACCCGGGAACAACTGCTGCCGGCCATCGAGGCCGCTTTCCGGGAGAGCGACCATGTGCTGATGGAAGAGTTCATCGAAGGCCGGGAGATCAGCTGCGGCGTTATGATCGCCGGAGGGCGGGAATATGTGTTCCCCATCACGGAAATGGTGTGCGAGAACGAATTTTTCGATTACGAGGCCAAATACGAGGGACGCTCGCGCGAGATCACGCCGGCGCCGCTGGACGAGGCTCTCGTGCGCAAGGTCAATGCCCTGACGCTCTCGGCATACAAGGCGCTGAACTGTCGCGGTGTGGTCCGTATCGACTTCATCGTCCGGGGCGACACGCCTTACATGATCGAAGTCAATACGATTCCCGGCATGAGCGCCAACAGCATCATCCCCCAGCAGGCCCGCTGCATGGGCATGAGCCTCAGCGAACTTTACGACCTCATCATCGAAGACACCTCGAAGCGGAACGTATGATTCAGATCGACGATAAGATCGTCAGCCTCGATTTGCTGACCGAGAAATTCTGCTGCGATCTGGGTCGTTGCAAGGGAATCTGCTGCGTGGAGGGCGACTCCGGAGCGCCGCTCGAACTCGAGGAGGCGGACATCCTCGAAGAGGAATACGAGTCCTATAAACCCTATATGAAGCCCGAGGGCATCGAGGCTGTCGAGCGACAGGGCTTCATGGTCGTGGACGAGGACGGCGACTATACGACGCCGCTCATCGGGGGACGCGAGTGCGCCTACTCTTTCGAGGAGAACGGCGTGACGATGTGCGCTGTCGAAAGAGCCTTCAAGGAGGGAAAGACCCGTTTCGTCAAACCCGTTTCCTGCCATCTGTATCCCATCCGGGTCAGCGTGTTCGGCAACGGGACGCTGGGGCTGAACTACCATCGTTGGGACGTCTGCCGCGATGCCCGCGCCGAGGGACGCCGGTGCGGGATACCCGTTTACCGGGCACTCCGCGAGCCGGTGGTGCGGCGTTTCGGCGAGGCATTTTTCGAGGCGCTCGAAGAGGCGGAAAAGTTCGTCGCCCG
>UROX01000195.1 GCA_900549685.1 uncultured Alistipes sp. | reverse complement strand
GCGTCGTGACGATGATACGGGGTTCGTCGGCGGATTGTGCGCACAGCGGTCCGAAAAAGACCGCCGTACACGACAACCACACAAAGAAAATTTTCTTGAAAATATTCATTCTATCAAACTCCGGACCCAAGGCCGGATTTACGGAACTACACACGAAACGCCCTATTTCGTGCTATTTGGCGGCCATTTTGGCCCAACTGTCCTTCAGCGTCACGGTACGGTTGAACACGGGCTTGTCCGAGGAAGAATCCTTGTCCTTGCAGAAATATCCCAGACGCTCGAACTGGAATCTTTCGCCCACGGCAGCTTCGCCGAGCGAAGGCTCCAGATAACCCGTTACCGTACGCAACGAATCGGGATTGAGGTAATCGACGAACGTCTTGCCTTCCTCCAGATCGTCGAGGCTTTCGCGCGTGAACAAGCGGTCGAACAGACGTACCTCGGCCGGCACCGCAGTCGGTACCGACACCCAGTGGATCACTCCCTTCACCCGACGGCCGTCGGACGACTTGCCTCCGCCCGATTCGGGATCGTACGTACAACGCAGCTCCACCACTCGTCCGTCGGCATCCTTGACGACCTCCTCGCATTTGATGAGGTAGGCATAACGCAACCGGACTTCGCCGCCCGGCGAGAGACGGTAATATTTCTTGGGCGGATTTTCCATGAAATCGTCGCGTTCGATATAGATTTCCCGGCTAAAGGGAACCGCACGTTTCCCGGCCGATTCGTCCTCAGGATTATTGATGCATTCGATCGTTTCCGTCCGATCCTCGGGGTAGTTCGTGATGACGACCCGGATCGGATCGAGTACGGCCATGCGCCGTTGCGCCCGCTTGTTCAGGTCCTCGCGCACGCAGAATTCCAGCAGTCCGAGGTCGATGACATTGTCGCGTTTGGCCACGCCTACCTTGTCGGCGAACATCCGCACGCTCTCGGGCGTATAGCCCCGACGACGTAATGCGCAGATCGTCGGCATGCGCGGATCGTCCCAGCCCATCACGACCTTCTCCTGCACGAGCTGCAACAGCTTGCGCTTGCTCATCATCGTGTAGGTCAGGTTCAACCGGGCGAATTCGTACTGATGGCTCGGGAAAATACCCAGTTTCTCGATGAACCAGTCATAGAGCGGACGGTGCACGTCGAACTCGAGCGTACAGATCGAGTGCGTGATCTTCTCGATGGAGTCGCTCTCGCCGTGCGCGTAGTCGTACATCGGATAGATGCACCATTTATCGCCGGTTCTGTGATGTTCCGAATGCAGGATGCGGTACATGATCGGGTCGCGCAACAGCATGTTGGGGTGCGCCATGTCGATCTTGGCCCGCAGCACTTTCTCTCCGTCGGCGAACTCTCCGGCCTTCATCCGGGCGAACAGATCGAGGTTCTCTTCCACCGAACGGTTCCGCCAAGGACTTTCCTTGCCCGGCACGGTGACGGTTCCTCTCGACAGACGGATCTCTTCCTGCGACTGGTCGTCCACATAGGCGAGTCCCTTGCGGATCAATTCGACGGCCCATTCGTACAACTGATCGAAATAGTCCGAGGCATAGTGCTCGCCCGCCCACTCGAAACCGAGCCAGCGGACATCTTCCTTGATTGAATCGACATATTCGACATCTTCCTTGACGGGATTCGTGTCGTCGAAACGCAGGTTGCATTTGCCGCCGTATTTCTTGGCCAGCCCGAAGTTCAGGCAGATGCTCTTGGCGTGTCCGATATGCAGATACCCGTTGGGTTCCGGCGGGAAGCGGGTCTGTACACGGCTGTCGCCTGCGGCTATGCTGTTTTCGATAATCTCTTCGAGGAAATTGAGGGACCTCTCCGCCGAGGCCGGCTCCTGCGTCAAATCGTTCATAACGTGAGAAAATAAAATCATGCCTTCTCGGCGACGGACTCCGGTCCGAAGAAGGCAGAAAAACACAATACGTCGCAAAAATAACGACAATTTTCCTTAGTTCTCCCCCTGTCCGGAACAAAATATGCGACTGGTCCGAAGAAAAATTCCGCGCCGCATCCCGACGCCCGGGTCACAGCTCTTTTTTCAGATAAACCATATCTTCGAGCCGTACCCCCTCCTCGACGATGGGAACGGCGTAATTTTCCGTAAAAAAGTCGGGCAGGCGATGGGAAAAGACGAAACCGCACCGCTCGTAAAAACCCATCGTCGCGGGACTCTCGCCGGTCCCTACCTGCAAGACGCGATGGCTTCTGCTATAATGTCTCTCGACGAAGCCGATCATCGCCTTTCCGTATCCCCGCCGCCGGAGGCCGGGAGCCGTCACCAGATTCTTGATTTCGCACAATCCTCCGCCCTCGTCCGTCACCGCGCAAAGGCAGACCATCCGGTCCCTTTCGTACATCGCATACAGTCTGCTCCGGCCGATGTAACGGTCGATCATATCCTCCTGCTCGTCGCCCATCAACAGCAAGGGAAGACAAGTCTCCCTGTCGTATTCGATCTCCTCGATCCGCACATTTTCCCGCATCCGCCCATCCATAATTCTCCCGATTTCATGAAACCCGATAAAGATAAAAAGAAAGCCCGAACGCATGGTCCGGGCTTTCCGAAAACACGGCGATACGTCTTATTTGACGATCGTCATTTCGTCGATCAGGCGCGTGGCGCCGGCGTACTTGTCGATGATGAACAGCACGTAACGGATATCCACGCTGATGGTGCGCTGCAAAGCGGGTTCGAACGCGATGTCGCCGCTCATGGCCTCCCAGTTGCCGTCGAAAGCCAGTCCGATGAGCTGTCCCTTGCCGTTCATCACGGGGCTTCCCGAGTTACCGCCCGTGATGTCGTTGTTGCTGATGAAGCCCACGTGCAGCTTGCCTTTTTCGGCATACGGACCGTAATCTTTCGTCCGGTACAGTTCTTTGAGTTTTTCGGGCACGGTGAATTCATAGGCGTTTTCGGGATCTTCCTTGGCGATCACGCCGTCGAGCGTCGTGTAGTAGTCGTAGCTTACCGCATCCTGCGGGTCGTAAGGAAGCACCTGTCCGTAGGTAAGTCGCATCGTGAAGTTGGCGTCGGGATAGAACACCTTGTCTTTGTCCATCTCCATCAGTCCGGCGATATAGAGACGGTGACCGCGCTGGAAATCGTCGCTGAACGAATTGATCGGATCGATCAGCGCATTGTAGGTCTTGACCACTTCGCGACGCAGTTTGACGGCCGGATCGTTTTTCAGTACAGTTTCGTCGGGCGACTTGAGGAAGGCTTCGACCCGATCCTGAGAGGCGAACATCGAATTGTCGTATACATAATCGATATAGGCGTCCACGTCGCCGTCGAAATTGTCGCGGATCACGCCGAAGGTCGAGGGCAGCTCCTGAGCCGGAATGCTGTCCTGCAGGATACGGAACATCCGTTTGGCGATCTTGCGGTCCGTCGGTTCGCTGTAATCCTTATAGAAAGCCATCACGCCTTTGCGGACGGCTTCCAACCGCGAGGAATCGACTTTGCCTTCGTTGAATATCCGGCCCACGGTTCCGGCCGCCGTAATGATCTCGGTACCGCGGAGCAGCGTTTCGGAGAAATATTGCAGACGGCCCAGATAGGGTGCACGTCCCTCGACCGCCTTTTGGATCAGCGGAAGCGCTTCGCCGTATTTTTCCTTGCGGGCGGGATCGGCGTTCACCCATTCGGCGAACCGTTTCTCGGTGGCGAGCTTACTGTCTCTGACTTTGAGCTTTTTGAGACCGCGGCTCATGCCGATCGAGTTTTTCCAGTAGTTCGACGACTGAGCATATTTGGAAGCGTACTGAATACGAATCTTGTCGCTGGCCTTCATATCCTCCATCATCAGTTTCTGACGTTCGCCCCGGATGAAGATACGGTTGGGGTTGTCCACGTTCAGCGTGTAGTCGATTTCATAAGAAGTCTTGTAACGTTCGGTCGAACCGGGGAAGCCGATGATCATCGCGAAATCGCCCGGTTTATACCCCTTGAGCGAAACGGCCAGATGCGCCGGAGCGGCATAGGGCACGTTGTCTTTCGAATAGTCGGCCGGAGCGCCGTTCTTGTCGGAATAGACACGGAACACGGAGAAGTCGCCCGTATGGCGGGGCCACATCCAGTTGTCGGTATCGCCGCCGAACTTACCGATCGAGGAGGGAGGCGCCCCCACGAAACGCACGTCGTTGTAAACCTCCCGGATGAACATCAGGTACTGGTTGCCGCCGAAAAAGTCCCGGATCTGCACGCTCTGCGTAGGGCGGTCCAATACGGTCTCCTTTTCGATCTTTTCGACCAGTTCGACGATCTTCGCATCACGCGCCTCTTCGGAAAGCGTATCGCTCAGATAAGGAAGGATACGGTCCGATACATCGACGATCTTGCCCGCATAGTTGTCCAGCGCATCGAGGCG
>UROX01000194.1 GCA_900549685.1 uncultured Alistipes sp. | reverse complement strand
CGTGTTCGTGTTAATTAAATGAGAATCGTTCGGAGAATAGGATCAATTTAATATTTTGATTCTTTTCTTTTACAAAGTCAAGCCTGCAATACTGCCTCGCATTTTACTATGCCACAAGTTTCTCAGCACAAAAACCGGATTGAAAACATTTTCGATCATCTCTTGTGTAAATCCGATTCATTATCAGGGATTGGTCTCTATTCGGGAGCTTTCGGCCGCCTGCTGTTTCTGGCCCACTACCTCCAATACCATCCCGAAGAGAACAACGGTTGTTTCGATCGTTATGCGGAGCAATGCTTCGATGCGATCTGCTCGAAGCCGGCCATCCATACCTACTGCAACGGAATGGCCGGGGTATTGGAGTGTCTGCGGCACCTCACGCGGAGCGGCCGGTTGGAAGTCGATTATTCGGAGATCGAAGAACAATATAAACCACACTTGCTTCAATGTCTGCAACGGGATTTCGCCCGTGACGGAGACTACGACCTGCTGCATGGCGCAATGGGCGTAGCGTATCATTTCCGTGAAGATGAAACATTCGCGGCGGAAACCGCCCGTTGGTTGCACCGCACGGCTATTTGCGACGGCGATCGGCTTAAGTGGCAATCTACGCTGTCTCCCGTAGAAAAAGGTATAAGAGGTTACAACATCTGTCTTTCGCATGGCATATCGGGAATCGTATTGGTCCTTTGCGCGCTCGCACGACACCATCCTGCGAATACGGAAATTACGGAACTGCTGCGAGGAGCCGTTCGCTATATCCTTGCTCAGGAGTACGATGATCCCGAAGTGTGCGGGTGTCATTTCCCGAGTACATCGCAGGAGTCGCAACCGCAGCGACAGGCGAGCCGTCTGGCATGGTGCTACGGTGATTTGGGCGTGGCGGTCGCTTTGTGGAACGCGGGGAAGGTGTTGGACGACGAAACGCTGAAAACAAAGGCCCATGAAGTGATGCTCCATGCCGCAGGCCGCCGCACACTGCGTGAGACGATGGTCTACGATGCCGGCCTGTGTCACGGCAGCGCAGGCGTGGCGATGATCTTCCACTACATGTATCGACAGACGGGCGACGAACGGTTACGCGCGGCCTGTGATTTCTGGCACGAACAGACGTTGGCACATGCCCGATGGGAGGACGGCATCGCCGGTTACAAATTCTTTTTTCCTTCGGAACAGCCGGAGTGGCGTACCGACCTGTCATTGCTTTCAGGCGTGACGGGCGTCGGTCTGTGGCTGCTGTCGATGCAGCATGAAGCGGACGATTCCGCAGCGTTCGACTGGACCGAACTGTTTTTTATGCTTTAATCTATGGCCAAGATCAAACTGCGGGCGTTCCCGACTTTCGTACTGCGCACGCCGCTCTTTCCGCTTTCGGCGCTCGACGATCCCGAACGGACGATGCAGCAGCCCTGCTTCCGCGAAGCGCTCTACCTCGCCTCGCCCGATCTCTATACCTTTACCGGCGACAAGACGGAGGATGCGGAGGAGAAGGGCGACGCGGCGGCTCTGAAATACTTCCTGCGCGCCTGCTCGCGCTGTACGCCCTTCGGTCTCTTTGCCGGCTGCTCGACGGGGCGCTTCGGCTCCTCGACGCAGATCGCCGTTGCGGAGCCTACCGCCGCACGGCGTACCACACGGCTTGACATGCAGTACCTCTGCGCGCTGATCCAGCGGATCGAACGGCACGGAGCGGTCCGCCGGCAGCTCCGCCTCTTCCCGAACGATACGCTCTACGAGATCGCCGGACAGTACCGCTACATCGAGTATTTCCACCGGGGCAAGAAGACGGAGCATCAGATGGCTTCGGTCGAGATCACTCCCGAACTGACGGCCGTGTTTGCGCTGGCGCGTGACGGCGCGACGTTCGACACGCTGGCCGGAAGCCTCGTCGACGACGAGATCACACGCGAGGAGGCCGAAGCCTACATCGACGAACTGATCGCCTCCTCCCTGCTTACTACGGAGCTGGCTCCGGCTATCGTCGGCGATGACATCCTCACGACGCTCATCCGTAAGTTGCAACGCTTCGGCGACACGGAATACGCCCCGACGCTGGCGTGCGTGCAGGAGCGGCTCGCAGCCATCGATGCCCGTCCGCCCGGCATGACACAGGAGGAATACGCGAAGATCGAACGGCTCATCGAACCGCTGGGCGTTCCCTACGACGTCAAGTTTCTCTTTCAGGCCGACCTGTTCCGTCCTGCGCAGGCACAGCTTTCGACCGGCGTGCTGACCGATCTGAAAGAGTACGTCGATTTCGTCGGCAGTATTTCGGGCACCTACCAGAACGGTAATCTGCAAGCCTTCCAGCAGGCGTTCGTGCAGCGTTATGAAACCGAGGAGGTGCCGCTGATGCTGGCGTTGGACAACGAGCTGGGCTTGGGGTATCCCTATGCGCAGGGCAGCCACAACGACGTGAATCCCGTCATCGACGGTATCGTGCCGTCGTATGGCGCGCAGGGCGGACAAACGGGCGGTTACAGCGCAACGGACGTGCTGCTGCTCAAAAAATACATCGAGGCGATGAAGCGGGACGCCGAAGAGATCACGATCGACGAAAAGGATTTCCCGAACCGCCGACCCGAGGCGATCGTCTACCCCGACACGATCCCCGTCATGTTCAACCTGCTGCGCGACGATGCCGACGGGCGGTCGATCTACCTCAAATCCGTCGGGTCGAACGGCGGCGCGAACCTGCTGGGGCGCTTCTGCCATACCGACGCCTCCATCGACGCGCTGGTGCGCGAGGTGGCCGACTACGAACGGCAGGCCAACGAGGGGAAAATCATTGCGGAGATCGCCCACATCACCGAAGCGCGCATCGGCAATATTTCGTCGCGTCCCGTGTTCCGCGATTACGTCATCGACTACCTCTCGAACCTCGACGAGACGCTTGCCGAGCGCATTCCGGCCTCCGACCTGATCCTGTCGGTGCGCAAGGGGCGTTTCTACCTGCGGTCGAAGCGATTCGACAAAGAGGTCATCCCTCGTCTGACCTGTGCGCACAACTATTCGCTCAGCCCCATTCCGATGTATCGTTTTCTGGCCGACATGCAGAGCCTGCAACGAACACAGGGTTTCGGCTTCCCCGTCGGATCGCTCTTCTCGACGCTCGACTATATGCCGCGCATCCGCTACAAGAACATCGTTCTTTCCCGCCGGCGGTGGAAGCTCAATTACGACGACGTGAAGTCGTTCTCGGCATACCGTACCGAAGAACATCGCAAAGCGTTCGCCGGCTACGTGGCCGAACGGCGGCTGCCGCGACGAATCGTGCATCCGATGGGCGACAACGAACTGTTGCTCGATCTGCACGACGACCGATGTGTCCGGCTGCTGTTTTCACTGCTCAGAAAATATAAGATGGTATCGGTCGAGGAGTTCCTCTTCGATACGGAACATGCCGTCGTACATGATGAGCAGGCGAACGGATATACCAACGAAATGATCGTTATTCTACACAAGTAATGCTATGGAACGGATTTTCATTCCCGGCAGTCGGTGGCTGTTCTTCAAACTCTATACGGGAACACAGTGCCGACATCCTGCTGACCCGACATATCGGCCCTTTCGTGCGGCGGCTGCGCGAAAACGGTGCGATCGACGATTTCTTCTTCATCCGCTACACCGATCCGCTGTTCCATCTGCGCCTGCGCCTGCATCTTCCCGATACATCGCGTTACGGCGAAGTGTTCGGGGCATTCTACGAGACGTTCCAGCCTTGCGTGGAAAGCCGCCTCGTGACGACGATCGCCTGCGACACTTATGTCCGGGAGGTCGAACGTTACGGCGGGGAGGCGATCGAGCCTACCGAACGGCTGTTCGGATGCGACAGTGCCTGTATTATCCGCATACTCGAATTGCTTCGGCAGCAGGGACAGTTCGGCACCTATCCGTCCGAAGAAATTCGCTGGCGGCTGGGTTTGTTGCTCAATGACGATCTGCTCGATGCCTTCGGATTGTCCCTGACCGAAAAGACCGCACTCGTGACAGAGGCGGCGAAGGGTTATAAAGCCGAGTTCGGATTTACGGCGCATCGCTCCACCAAACAGATCAACGACAAATACCGCGCGCTGAGGGATGATCTGCGGCACGTGATGACGACCGGATTACGGGAGGAGTTTCCGCGCGAGATTCTGGAAGAGCGGAAACGACGAATCGAAGGTCTTGCGGTTACAATTAAAACGATGGTTCCCGACGGAGAACTGCAAGACTATCTGCGCAGCCTGATCCACATGACGATGAATCGTCTGTTCCGGTCGCAGAACCGATTGTGCGAAATGATGGTGTTGGAATATTTGGGAAGAGAATATACAACATTATTGAAGAACCGTCGATAACAAAAAGAATAGCGTTGAAAACAACGCTATTCTTTTTAGTGAAAAATTGAAACCTCTTTTACTCA
>UROX01000193.1 GCA_900549685.1 uncultured Alistipes sp. | reverse complement strand
CAACATGAAAAGAGTGGCGGAAATCGTCCGGCGCCAGCCGGCCCGGATCACCGTACTCTCGGCCATGTCGGGCACGACGGACGCTCTGGTGAAAATAGCGGCTGCGGCTGCCGGAAACGACACCGAAACGGTGGAGAAACAACTGGCGATGCTGACCGATAAATATACCGAATGTATCGGCGGACTGCTCGTCTCGCACAAACAGGAGGCGACCAAACGCATGCGGCAGTCGTTCGACACGATCCGGCGCGAAGCGGACGCCTTCGAGGAATACCGCTCCGAACGGATCATCATCGCACAGGGCGAGCTGCTCACTTCGGCCATCTTCACGCTCTATCTCAACGAATGCGGCATGAAGGCCGTCTGTCTCCATTCGCCCGACTTCATGGTAACGGACAGCGAAGAGAAAGTCAATACGGAACGTATCCGCCAGGCCCTCGCCTCCGTCGCAGAGGATACGGACACCTATTACGTAGCCCAGGGATTCATCTGCACCAACGTCCGCGGTGAGATCGACAACCTCGGCCGGGGCGGAAGCGATTACAGCGCCGCACTGATGGGGGCCGCTGTCGATGCCGCCGAGGTACAGATATGGACCGATATCGACGGCATGCACAACAACGACCCGCGTTTCGTCGAGCACACGCATCCCATACGCAACATGAGCTTCGACGAAGCCGCCGAGCTGGCCTATTTCGGAGCCAAGATCCTGCACCCGGCCACCATCCAGCCCTGCAAGGACCACGGCATTCCCGTACTGCTGAAGAACACGATGGACCCCGAAGCGCCGGGCACGACGATCTCGGACCGCGACGACGATTCGAAATCGTTCCACGCCGTAGCGGCCAAGGACGGCATCACGGTGATCCGCATCCACTCGGCCCGAATGCTGATGGCCTACGGCTTTTTGCGGAAAGTGTTCGAGATCTTCGAACAGTACCGCACGCCCATCGACATGATTACCACGTCGGAAGTGGCCGTATCGCTCACCGTAGACAACGATGCGCACATCGAGGAGATCGTCCGCGAACTGGGCGCCCTGGGATCGATCGAAATCGAACGCAACAACTCGATCGTCTGCGTGGTCGGCCGCATGGAGCACAGCGACGCCGGGCTGGCGGCCAGCGTATTCCACAGCATCCGCAACATCCCCATCAAGATGATCTCGTACGGAGCCAGCCACCGCAGCATGGCCATGCTCATCGAAACCGAATACAAAAAACAGACGCTTCAGAGCCTCAACGACGGTTTGTTCTAAATTATGGGAGCACGCGACTATGCCGAACGGCTGACGGGACTGCCCACGCCGTTCTATTTCTACGATATGGACCTGCTGAACCGGACGCTCGACACGGCGGGACGGGAAGCGGCCCGTTACGGCTACAAAATACATTACGCGCTCAAAGCCAATTTCGATCCCCGCATCATGGCTGCCGTCCGCCAGGCCGGATTCGGCGTGGACTGCGTCAGCGGCAACGAAGTACGCGCAGCCGTCGAAAACGGATTTTCCGCTTCGGATGTGGTGTTCGCCGGGGTAGGCAAGAGCGACCGCGAGATCGAATACGCCCTCTCGCAGGGTATCTTCTCGTTCAACTGCGAGTCGCGCGAAGAACTCGAAGTCATCGACTCGATCGCCGGACGCATGGGCACGACGGCCCGCATCGCATTGAGGATCAATCCAGATGTGGACCCCAAAACCCACCGCCACATCTCGACCGGGAAGGCGGACAACAAGTTCGGCATATCGTACACTGAGATCGACGAGGCGATTGCGTCGCTGGACCGCCTGCGGCATATCGAGATCGTAGGCCTGCACTTCCATATCGGATCGCAAATCCGCGACATGCAGGTCTTCGAACAGCTGTGCGGCAGAGTCAATGCGATCAAGGCATGGTTCGCGGAACAGGGCATCGTCCTGCGCCATCTGAACATGGGCGGCGGACTCGGCATCGACTACGACGCGCCGGACCGGGAACCGATGCCCGATTTCGCTTCGTATTTCGCTGTATTCGCCCGCTGTCTCGAAGTCGAACCGGAACAGACCGTCCATTTCGAACTGGGACGTTCGCTCGTGGGCCAATGCGGCGAGCTGATCGCCCGCGTGCTCTACAACAAAACGACGGCAGCGGGTTCCGAAGTCGTCATCCTCGACGCAGGCATGACCGACCTGATCCGTCCGGCCCTGTACGATGCCCGGCACAAGATCGAAAACCTCTCCTCGCAGGCCGCTCCGCAGACCTATACGGTCGTAGGTCCGATCTGCGAATCGTCCGACACGTTCGCCTCGCGCATCGAACTGCCCGCCACCTCGCGCGGCGACCTGCTCGCCATCCGCTCGGCCGGCGCCTACGGCATGGCGATGGCCTCGCGCTACAACCTGCGCGACCTGCCCGGAGCCGTGTACAGCGACGAACTCTGAATCGCACCGTCTCCGGAGACACCCGATCTTTCGTACCGGACGATGCCATAGTTTTCCCGGCCCCGCTTCCGCATGGAAGCGGGGCCGTTTTCGTATGCCGCGCAGGAACGGCGATCCATACATCCCCACCGAATCGCGTCGCGCCTCCTTCGAAAGAACGGCTGACAAATACAGCAAGAACCGAAAACGCATAGAACCCAAAGCGTATCGGATAATTGCACACCAGGATTCAGATTACGAGAAGGTGCGAACCCGCAGAATAACGGTTTTTATACGTCCCGAACAAAACATGATTTTTTTGACGATTCGACCCGATTCGTTATCTTTGTCCCCCGAATTAGAAAACTGAGCGTTTTGTAATCCTCATCGGAGGGTATGACGACGATAGTTGTGATGCCGGATAAGATGACTGGGTAAAACCAATCATTTTGTCCGGCATTTTTTGTCGCGCGGCCATCCGTGACATGTACGAACGAGCGTGAATCCGGACCGCCGTCCCCGGGTTCCGCTTCGGCAGGACCGAAGCCCGAAAGCCTCGGACAACAACGTTCGAACCGGCGAACCGCCGTGCCGAACGACGACACTGTATACAACGCAAGACACACGGAACTATGAAAAGAGACAACATCGACTTGGGCAAAGACAACATCCGCGAACTGTTCGGCCGATATTTTTTCCCGACCTTGCTGGGCATGCTGGGCATGTCGGCCGTCACGGCCATAGACGGTATTTTCGTCGGGCACAGCGTCGGCAGCGACGGTATCGCCGCCATCAACATCATCGTCCCCGTGCTGATATTCGTTACCGGAATGGGACTGATGGTCGGCGTCGGCTGCTCGGTCATATCGTCCATCCATCTATCCCGAAACGATGTCGAAGCCGCGCGGCTGACCACGACGCGGGCCATCGTCTTCATCACGGTCGTCACGGCGGCGCTCGTCGCGGCGATGATCGCGTTTCCCGATCCGACGGCCCGGTTGCTGGGTTCGTCGGAGCATCTGTTGCCGCTGGTCAGGGAATACATGCTGTGGAACGTACCGTCCTGGATTTTTATGATGTGGAGTGCGATAGCGCTCTTTGTCATCCGTCTGGACGGGGCGCCGAAACTGGCTATGGCATGCAGCCTGATTACGGCGGCGCTGAATGTCGTACTCGACTGGCTCTTCATGTTTCCACTGGGATGGGGGCTGATGGGAGCGGCATTCGCTACCTCGATAAGCACAGCAGTAGGCGGTCTCGTCGCAATCGTCTATCTGACACGCTTCGCCCGGAAACTGCGTCTCCTTCGGCCGGAAATAAGCATCCCGAGTCTGCGCCTTTCGTTACGCGACATCGGTCGTCAGTGCCGCATCGGCTCTTCGGCATTCCTCGGCGAAACGACTATGGCCGTACTGATGTTCATGGGCAACCGGGTTTTCATGCACTACCTCGGCGACGACGGCGTGGGCGCATTCGGAATCGTGTGCTACTACGCTCCTTTCATTTTCATGGTGGGCAACGCCATCGCGCAATCGGCACAGCCCATCATCAGCTACAATTTCGGATCGGGCGAAAGAAAACGGGCGAGAGACACGGAGAAGATCGCGATCCTGACAGCCCTCGCATGCGGCGCGACGGTGACCTCCGTTTTCAGTCTGTTCCCGGAATTCACGGTAGGGCTGTTCGTCGATCCGGAGAGCCCGGCAGCGGGCATCGCCATCGGAGGGTTTCCCTATTTCGCCGCAGGATTCACCGCATTCATCTTCAATCTGACGGCCGTAGGCTATTTCCAGAGTGTGGAACGCATAAGGCCGGCCACGGTCTTCGCCCTGCTTCGGGGCCTGCTGCTGCTCGTCCCGAGCTTTCTGCTGATGCCCCGACTGCTCGGAACCCGGGGCATATGGCTGGCCATGCCCACAGCCGAAACCCTGACCGCTCTGGCCGTCATCTGTTTATGGGCTGCGGCGCCGAGCTGGGCAACGCCATGCAGATTATGACCACCGCCAAGCTGGGCAAAAACCTCTCCGGCCTGA
>UROX01000192.1 GCA_900549685.1 uncultured Alistipes sp. | reverse complement strand
GGCGAAACCTATCCCGTGTATAAGATGGAAATTTCCAACACCTCTCACCCGTTCTACACCGGTAAGATGAAGTTGGTAGACACCGCAGGACGCGTCGATAAGTTTATGAGCCGCTATCAGAAACACTACGATAAGAAAGCCGCCAACAAATAACAGCGGTTTCTCAGCCAAGCAAAGAAAGGCGCCGGATGATCCGGCGCCTTTTCTGTTTCCGCCTCCCGACGAACGGAAAGCTTTCGGTCCCGACGAAGCTCCGGCCAGAAAAAAGGATCGAGTTCCACCGGCCTGCCAGGTTCCCGCCTCTCCGACCTCCGGCCGGGCGACCTTCGACGCAATGCCGGCAGAGCGGGGCGATTCACGCGCTCCCCGAACCGCCGGCCATCGTATCCGGCGCCCCCTGCCCATGGAACGGCACACACCCGACCGAACGTCGGACACTACGAATCGGTCGCCCCCGCATCCTCCCCGAACGATCCGAACGAGGCAGCACTTCTCTCCCGCCCGAACTTCTCCGATGATCCCAAAACACGGACCGACACCGGCGCGTTCGAATGCGTTGCAAATACCTTCGGCCGGATTTCCTATTCGCCCTCCCCTTTCTCTTTCGCCGACAGGAACGGGACAACAACAAAAAGGAGAAAGGAACGACAAGCGAAAGAGAAGAGACGGGAAAGACAAAAGAAAATACGGCCATAACCCGATGGAAACGGAGAAACGAGAGAGAGAAAGACTTTCCCAAAAACAGATTCAGCCCTGCCGCAACGGTCTGCGACAGGGCTGTAATCCATCGGAATCGCCCGGTTCGGGACAGTCCGACCGTCCCGAGACCGAACGCGTTTAGTAACGGTAGTAATCGGCTTTGTAAGGACCTTCGACGCTGACACCGATGTAATCGGCCTGCTTGGGAGTCAGCTTCGTCAGGTGCACGCCCAGGTTGTCGAGGTGCAGACGGGCCACTTCCTCGTCGAGGTGTTTGGGCAGACGGTACACGTTCACCTCCATCTCTTTGGTCCACAGTTCGAGCTGGGCGAGCGTCTGGTTCGTGAACGAGTTGCTCATGACGAACGACGGATGTCCCGTCGCACAGCCGAGGTTCACCAGCCGGCCTTCGGCCAGCACGAAAATCGCATGTCCGTCGGGGAAGGTGTATTTGTCCACCTGCGGTTTGATTTCGGTACGGACGATGCCCGGATAGGCTTCGAGACGGTCCATCTGGATTTCGTTGTCGAAATGGCCGATGTTGCAGACGATGGCCTGATCGCGCATCTTTTCCATATGCTCGATGCGGATGATGTCGCAGTTGCCCGTCGTCGTCACGTAGATGTTTCCTTCGTCCAGCGCGTCTTCCACCGTCTTGACCTCGAAGCCCTCCATGGCGGCCTGCAGGGCGCAGATCGGGTCGATTTCGGTCACGATCACCCTCGCGCCGTAGGAACGCATGCTGCGGGCGCAGCCCTTGCCCACGTCCCCGTAGCCGCATACGACGACGACCTTGCCGGCGATCATCACGTCCGTCGCACGCTTGATGCCGTCGGCCAGCGACTCGCGGCAGCCGTAAAGGTTGTCGAACTTGCTTTTCGTCACCGAGTCGTTCACGTTGATGGCCGGGAACAGCAATTCACCCCGGGCCTGCATCTGGTAAAGCCGGTGGACACCGGTCGTGGTCTCTTCCGAAACACCCCGCAACTCGGCCACCGTGCGGTGCCATTTGCCGGGATCCTCGGCCAGCAGCGCCTTCAGCGTACCGAGAATGACCGACTCCTCGTGATTCGAGGGAGCGTAGTCGATCGACTTCGCGTCGTTTTCGGCCGCATAGCCTTTATGAACGAGCAGCGTGGCGTCTCCCCCGTCATCGACGATCAGGTTCGGACCTTTTCCGCCCTCGAACGTGAGGGCCATGGCCGTGCACCACCAGTAATCTTCGAGCGACTCGCCTTTCCATGCGAAGACCGGCACGCCGGCGGCGGCGATGGCTGCGGCGGCATGATCCTGCGTCGAGAAGATGTTGCAGCTGCACCAGCGGACCTCGGCGCCCAGATCGACAAGCGTCTCGATCAGCACGGCCGTCTGAATGGTCATATGCAGCGATCCCATCACACGGGCACCCTTCAGGGGCTTCTGCGCGCTGTACTTTTTGCGGACGGCCATCAGGCCCGGCATCTCCTTTTCGGCGATTTCGATTTCTTTGCGTCCCCAGTCCGCCAACGAGATGTCGGCGACCTTGTAGGGAAGATTCGGATTCAGAAACATGGTTTGCTTTTGTTTATTTGGTTTTCGTCATTTACTTTCCGTCCGGCCCGGCGAAGAACGCCTGCGGCATATCCGCCACATGCCTCCGGTCCGCCTCGATCTGGCGGCACAACGCTTCGAGCGAGTCGAATTTCTTTTCTTCCCGAATGCGCTCCAGCAGCCGCACGACGATCTCGCGACCGTACAGATCGCCCGAAAATCCGAGCAGATGGGCTTCGAGCGTCCGGCCCAACCCCACTCCGACCGTCGGACGGCGGCCGACATTGACCACGGCCCGATAGGCACGTCCCGCGACGGAAACTTCCGCAGCGAACACGCCGTCGGGCATATCGGTCCTTCCGTCCGCGGCGATGTTCGCCGTGGGGAAACCGATACGGCGGCCGATACGGTTTCCCTCGGTCACGATGCCGGACAACGATTCCGGCATGTCGAAAGGCCTGTTTTTTCCGCTATCAATCATTCGGTTGCGTCTCGGAGCGTTTTCCCGTCGCCCGGCATCTGTCCCCACCACGGGAAACGCCGTTGCGCAGGTCCGGTTAATTGTGTACTTTTGATGCGCAAAGGTAGTGAAGAATAATCGAAAAGAGAAAAAACGCTCCGCGTTGTCGGTCCGGTATGTTTTTCGTACCTTGGCGGAAATGGAGCGTAATTTTGCCGATGTATGGAGCGTAAGAGCCGCAAGATATACTATACGATGGGAGAGGTGTCGGAGATGTTCGACGTCAATCCCTCGCTGATCCGCTTCTGGGAACAGAAGTTCGACATCCTCAAGCCGGATAAGAACAAGAAGGGCAACCGCCTGTTCACGCCGCGCGATGTGGAAAATCTGAAACTCATCTACCATCTGGTCAAGGAAAACGGCATGACGCTGGCCGGAGCGGCCAAACGGCTGCGCGAAAACCGGGAAGGCGTCGAACGCAACCTCGAGATCATCGAGAAACTGCAACGAATGCGGGCGATGCTCATGGACGTGCGCGAGGTACTGAAGACCGGAGACGAACGAGAAGTGTTCGTCGATACGGAACCGGCCGACGAAGCGGACATGTGGGCGCTCCCGGCAGAACCGCCGCACCCGGAAACGGAGAATCGGACCGTCGCGCCCCGTCCCTCGGAAATCCCCGACGAAAAACAGGTCCCGGCTCCCCGGGCCGAAGAACCGGCGGCCGACACGCAGGCCGCACAAACGGAGCCGCAGCCGGCGAAATCCGCCCCGATCCCGACAACGGAAACGGAAACGGAAAACATACGCCCGACAATTTCCGACGAGGGACTCGAAGCGGGACCGCCTGTCCCGCCGTTCATCCAGCGCGAAATTCCGGTTCCGCCGCAGCCGGTTCCCTCGCCCCCGGCCATACCGCCCGTCGTCCAGCCCGAACCGCCTCAACTCGAACCGAAAGAAGTGCCCCGCCCGTCGATCGTGGAGCAGACTCTGTTTTAAAACCATAGACCGAACAAGCGATGAAAGTAAAAGAGATAGCCGCCGAGATCGAAGCCTTCGCCCCGCTCTCGCTGCAGGAGGAGTACGACAACAGCGGACTGAATATAGGATCGCCCGAACAGGACGTGACGGGCATTCTGCTGTGCGTGGACGTCACCGACGAGGTCGTAGACGAGGCGTTGGCCGTAGGAGCCGACCTAATCGTCTCCCACCACCCGCTGCTGTTCCACCCCCTGAAGCGGATCGTCGGAGCCGATGCCCCGCAGCGCATCGCCGCCCGCTGCATCGTCTCGGGCATTTCGCTCTATGCGGCCCACACCAACCTCGACAGTGCGCCCGGCGGCCTGAGTTTCGTGCTCGGCCGGCAATTGGGGCTGCGCGACATGCAGGTCCTCGCACCGCGCTCTGCCGACGGAAACGGATCGGGTTACGGCGTTACGGGCACCCTCGCGGACGGTCCCGTGCCGACGCTCGATTTTCTGGAACGGGTACGCAGGGAGCTTCGCTGCGGAGCGATCCGATACAGCGCCCCGTGCCGCAGGGAGGTGCGCAGGGTGGCGCTCTCCACCGGTTCGGGCGCATCGTTCATCGCCGACGCGATCGCCGCCGGAGCCGACCTGTACCTGGCGGCCGACTTCAAGTACAACGATTTCTACCGGCCCGACGGACGGATCGTCATCGCCGACGTGGGACATTTCGAAAGCGAATATTGCGCAATGGCACTTTTATATGATATAATTACGAAAAAATTCGCTAATTTTGCCGTTCACAGGAGCGAACGCTCTGTGA
>UROX01000191.1 GCA_900549685.1 uncultured Alistipes sp. | reverse complement strand
AGACGACATGCACCGAAGGCTGCGCGGCGGCCGTCATCGGCAGCGCGAACAGGAGGGCTGCCAAAAAAAAGTAGAGAAGTCTTTTCATTTTCGAGAATACGTTTAGGGTTCTGGTTCGCCCGAAATATACGGTTGAATATACCGCAAATGTAAAGAGAAAAAATCATAATTCCATAAGTAACGTCTGCCTTTCTGTTGTTCTTTACGATTTTTTACTTACATTTGCATAAGCAGTCGAAACAATACGAACCGCTTTCACTGCCGCGCGACACACCGCTACGGCAGTGAAACTCAAACTCAAACCGAATGATGACACCCGAACAAACGAAAAAATTCAAGTACTGGCAAACCCGCACCATCATCGTCTCGATGATCGGTTACGCACTCTACTATTTCGTGCGCAAGAACTTCAACACCGCCATGCCGAGCATCGAGGCTACCTTCGGCATCACCAAGACGCAGCTCGGAATCTTCCTGACCCTCAACGGCGTCATCTACGGCGTTTCGCGGTTCGTCAACGGATTCATCGCCGATCGGGTGAGCGCCCGCAAATTCATGGCGCTGGGCCTGGCGCTCTGCGCGCTCGTCAACATCGGGTTCGGGTTCAGCGACAAAATGGCCCTGCTCATCACGGGCACGGCCGGCGGCAGCGAATACATCACGGCGCTGACGATCATTATGGGTTCGATCCTGCTGCTGAACGGCTATTTCCAGGGCATGGGTGTGCCGCCCGTCTCGCCGCTGATGACCCACTGGGTCCCGGCCAACGAACTGGCGACCAAGATGTCGATCTGGAACATGTCGCACTCGATCGGCGCCGGTCTGATTTTCGTGCTGGGGGCGCTTCTCGTCCACCACTTCGACAACAGCGCATGGCGTCTCTGCTTCCTCGTTCCGGCGGCCATTTCGCTCATCGGCGCAGGTGCGCTCTATCTCACGCTGCGCGACAAGCCGTCGTCGGTCGGACTGCCCGAGCTGGAAACGCAGGCCGCACCGCCGGCCGTCGGGGAGAAGAAGGAGACCACGTCGGACTCCGCCTACCACAAGGCGTTCCTGCGCCGCATGGTATTCGGCAACCCGATCATCTGGGTGCTGGCCGTCACCAACTTCTTCGTCTACATCGTCCGCTTCTCGATGCTCGACTGGGGCATGATGCTCCTGCCCGGTTCGAAGGGCGTATCGGTCGCCGTGGCGGGCATCATGGTAGCCGTCTTCGAGTTCGTAGGCGGCAATCTGGGCATGGTCGTCGCAGGCTGGGCCACGGACCATATCTTCGGCAGCCGCGCCCACCGCACCTGCGTGTTCTGTATGCTCGGCGCCATCATCTCCACGGCGATCTTCTGGCTCGTCCCCGACACAGCCTCGGCATGGGTACTGGCCATTCCCTTCACGCTGATCGCCTTCTTCATCTACGGCCCGCAGGCATTGCTGGGCATCGCGGCGGCCAACCAGGCCACCAAGGAGGCGGCGGCCAGCGCCAACGGCATCCTGGGTATCTTCGGTTACGCCAGCACGCTGATCTCGGGCGTGGGATTCGGCTACGTGGCCGACCACTACGGCTGGGGCAGCACCTACATCGTGATCCTCGCCTTCGCCGTCGTCGGTATGCTGACGATCGCCACGATCTGGAACGCCAAGGGCGACGGCTACGAAGCGGCGGCGAAATTCAACGCCGAACGGGAGAAAAAAATCAATCTGCAAGCATAATAAATACACCATGCAACCCACCAAAGAAGGAAAAATATCGGTTTCGGTCATGTGCTCCGATCTGATGAATCTGGAGCGCGACATCAAGCAATTGGAACGCAACGGCGTGGATTACCTCCACGTGGATGTGATGGACGCCCATTTCGTTCCCAACCTCACGTTCGGCGTCGATTTCATCGCGGCGATGCACCGCGTAACGAAGCTGCCGCTCGACATCCACCTGATGGTCGAACACCCCCTCCCGATCATGGAGGCGATGGACATCCGTCCCGGCGACCGGATTTCGCTGCACGTCGAACTGGGGGAACAGCTGCACGAGCTGGCGAAAGCCGTCCGGGCGCGCGGAGCGCATTTCGGACTGGTGGTGAATCCCTCCACGCCGGTCGAGGCGCTGACGCCCTATCTCGACGAGATCGAATGGGTGATCCTGATGCTCGTCCAACCCGGTTTCGCCGGAGCGAAGCTCATCGACGGCATCCTCGACAAGGTCGCTGCCGCACGCCGCTTCCTCGACGAACACGGCCACCCCGAAACGGAAATTTCGGTCGACGGGTCGGTAAGCTGCGAACGCGCCCGCCTCATGCGCGACATGGGCGCCTCGATCTTCGTCGGCGGGACGGCAGGCATCTACCGCAAGGGAATGACCCTCGACGAAAGTATCCCGCTCTTCCGACAGGCAATAAAATAGCACGAACATGAAGCCCCCTCTCGAACACACTCTCTCCCTTCCTCAGGCACCGGCGATCGTCAACGAACGGCACCGCAGGATCATGGCACTGTTGCACCAGCAGACATCGCTGTCCGTTTCGCAACTGGCCCACATGCTCGGCGTCTCGGAGGTGACGATCCGCAAGGATCTGACGCTGCTCGAACAGCAGCAGATGCTTTACCGCGTACACGGTTCGGCGATCCTGGCCAACCCCTACATTCAGGAGCGTCACGTCAACGACAAGGAGAAACTCTGTTCCGACCAAAAACGCGCCATCGGAGCCTATGCCGCACGGCTCGTGGAACCGCGCGACACGATTCTCATCGCTTCGGGGACGACGACGCTCGCCATGGCGCGCGAGATCCGCGAGGTGGAGGAGCTGACGGCGATCACGACGTCGCTGAGCGTCGCCACGACGCTCGCGGAGAACGACGAATGCACGGTAATCCAGCTCGGCGGCGTGCTGCGCAACAGTTCGTTTTCGGTCGTAGGGCCTTTCGCCGAACAGATGCTCCGGCAGTTTTCGTGCAGCAAGCTCTTCTTCGGGGTGGACGGTTTCGATCTCAACTACGGTGTGACGACGACCAATCTCATGGGCGGTCACCTGGCGCTGATGATGATCGAGACGGTGCAGAAGGTCATCGCGCTGGTCGACTCCTCGAAATTCGGCCGGCGGGGATTCTGCAAGATGTGCGACGTCGACCGCATCGACATGGTCATTACCGACGACGGCGTGTCGCCGATCGTGGTCGAACAATTGCAGGAAGCCGGCATCGACGTCCGTATCGTCGAAGTCATCCGGACGACGGTGCCTTGACCCGCTCCGCATTGCATACGCCATACGGATCGGCCCAGCGGGATCTTCGTCCGTACAGGGAGCGGTACAGCCTTCCGATACGGATATGCACTCGTCCTTCTCCGGGAGCGTCGAAGGACGAGGAGCGAAGGAAGCGTCGAAAGGGAATGAATTTTTTTACTCAGAATTTGGAATTTTAAAAATTATCCTTAACTTTGCACCACGATT
This sequence comes from uncultured Alistipes sp., assembly GCA_900549685.1. Taxonomy (GTDB): domain Bacteria; phylum Bacteroidota; class Bacteroidia; order Bacteroidales; family Rikenellaceae; genus Alistipes_A. The sequence continues at coordinate 1,072 of UROX01000191.1, read as the reverse complement.
CGAACGAAAATCCGTTCCGGATCGGGATGGTGCCATAGCTCAGTTGGTAGAGCAAAGGACTGAAAATCCTTGTGTCGCTGGTTCGATTCCCGCTGGTACCACTTGAAAATGAACGACTTACAGCAATGTAGGTCGTTCTTCTTTTATCTTTTTCGTAGCGGTTTTATGCACGTTTGAACAGGTTGTTTAAACCGTTGTTTAAACCATGAGTGCCACAATCGAGGTCGTTTGCTACAAGTCCAAAGTATTGGCAAACAATGAATCACCGCTAATGTTACGAATCACGAAAGACCGTAAGTTGAAATATTCCAGCATCGGTGTTTCGGTCAATCCTGCATTGTGGGATTTCGAGAAAAACAAACCACGTAGAAATTGTCCTAATCGTTTGCATATCGAACGCCTTATTGCTGATAAGATAGAAGCCTATCGTGCAAAAATGATTGAATTGCAGGCCGAGAAAAAAGAGTTTACCGCAACATCGTTACATGAAAGAGTTGTAGATAAGACTACCAAACGCACGGTTGATGAAGTATTTCGGTCTCAAATCGAGAATTTGAAGCAAACGGGGCGAACAGGCTATGCGCTTTCGCATCAAGAAGTTTATAATTCCTTGCTGAAATTCAACGGGCATCTGAATATCTACTTTTCAGACATCGACACGGTTTGGTTGAAACGCTATGAAACATGGTTGCGGGGACAGGGATTTTCAGAAAATACGATAGGTCGCCGATTCCGTACTTTGCGGGCAGTCTATAATGTAGCCATTGAGGAAAAGTGTGTGAAAGCAGATTATTACCCATTCAAATCCTACAAGGTTTCCAAACTGCACCAAGCGACGGCAAAGCGAGCCATAAGCAAGGCAGACATCATGCGGATTATCGAATACCGCAGTAATGATTTTTACAAGCAATTTGCAGTCGATTTGTTTGCGTTCGGTTACTTCATGGGTGGTATCAATTTCGTGGATATAGCCTACCTTAAAACAGATAATATCGTGGATGGGAGGTTAATCTACACACGGCGAAAGACGCATAAGTTGATAAGGCTACCTTTACAGCCCAAAGCACGGGAG
>UROX01000190.1 GCA_900549685.1 uncultured Alistipes sp. | reverse complement strand
ACAACTACTTAAAAGAGGCTCTCCATATGCTTGCAAGACAAATGTATAATAAAACATTGTATTATACAATGCGTAATTGTACAAATGTATCGCCAAACGATACAAAAATCTATATTTGCTACTATTGAGACTTTTCGTGTCTCTATATCAGGCCGAGAACGAGGCTCAGTAAAATAAGAACCGTATAGAACATCGATGCGGCCGCACTGTTGAATTTGGTCAGCACGACGGGGATGAGCGTAGCCGCGGCCGGTGCCGCAAGGGTCAGTGTAACCGGTGAAGAATACGGTACAAAATAGATGCCGGCCACGACGCACAAGACGTATAAATTGTAAAAAAGGATATTACGCGGTTTGGTTTTCAGCGTACGGATATCCAGCAGGACGCCGGCGGCAGAACAGATCAGCAAAAAGAAAATCACTCCCCATGCGATGAGCGAAAAGAGCGTATTCCCGTCGAAAAATCGGTATCCCGAATCGCTCGTTATCGCCGCTGCGACCTGCCGCACGGGGCCGTCGAATCTCCCGCCTGCCGCCCAATGGATGAAACCGGCGAAAAAGAGCGGCAGGATCGCGCCTGACAGCGCGACGACCGCTTCGCGCAGCGTGCGCCGGAAAAGCAGGACGACGAGCGGGATGAGCAGCAGCAGTCCCGCGCCCGGCGCATAGAGCAGCGGGATCAGCCCCACGTAGAGCGATCCCCGAAACATCCGGTCGAAACAGTAGTGGCGGTGAAAACTGTTGTAGTAGTTGCGCGATGCGAGTGCCAGCAGCAGCAGCGTGAGGCTCTGCGTCAGGTAGTCGCTGCTCAGCAGAACGCCGCAGCTCACGACGCCGAAGAGCGGCATGGCCAGGAAGCAGCGGGTCGCGTAGAGTTCGGCGCGGACGCTGCTGCGGCCGATGAGGAATCCGGCCACGAAGAGCATGACGATGCTCGCTGCCGCCGACAGCAGCGGCCATGACAGGCGGAGCGCTGCGGTATAGTATCCCAGCGGGGCGCTGACGGCCGGAATTTCGCCGGCGAAACGCTGTGTGACCCATGCGCGCACGAATGCGACGATCACGACCACGAGGAACGTGAAGGTCGCTACGGGAAGCGGTTGCCGGATGATGTCGCCGAATTTCATACGCAGACAAAAGTAGCGAAAAATGACGAATGGTCGCAAATAATTCGTAACTTTGTTCCTCCTCGGATCCATCTGCGGGGCGATCGGAAGATGTTGGAAACCTGTTATCAGTACGAACGGATCGAAGCCGGCTGTGACGAAGCGGGCCGGGGGTGTCTGGCCGGTGCGGTCTTCGCAGCGGCCGTGATTCTGCCGCCCGATTTCCACGATCCGCTGCTCAACGATTCGAAGCAGATGAGCGAGCGCAACCGCGACCGGCTCCGGCCGATCATCGAACGCGAGGCGGTGGCGTGGGCTGTCGCTGCCGTCCCGCCCGAACGCATCGACGAAATCAACATCCTCAACGCCTCGTTCGAGGGGATGTGTCGGGCGGTCGGGGAGCTGCGCACACGCCCTGAATTTCTCGCCATCGACGGCAACCGCTTCCGTTCGTCGCTCGATATTCCCTATCGGTGCATCGTCAAGGGCGACGGCAAGTACGCCGACATCGCGGCGGCGTCGGTGCTGGCCAAGACGCACCGCGACGAGTATATGCGGCGGTTGGCCGAAGAGTTCCCTCAGTACGGCTGGGCGAAGAACAAGGGCTACCCTACGCGCGAACACCGTCTCGCCGTGAGGCGTTACGGGGTGACGCCCTATCACCGGCTGACGTTCAATCACGAATCGGGACAGCTGGAACTTTTCTGATCGGGTCGGCCGGGGATGTGCGGCTACCCTATTTTATCGTATTTCGAGGAATCGGACAGACGGACGATCGACGTGGGAATGCGGACGCTATCGTTTTCGCCCGCTTGTGCTGCGTGGCCGCTTCTGCAAGAGGGGCGGAGCGGGACGGCTGCGGTCGCGGGAGAAGGGACGGGTTCCACCGCCGAAAGGCAGGTCTGTGCGCACGGTCCGAGTTCGGGTGCGGTCGGGCACGGCGTTCCGCCGGCATACGGCCGCTCCGTGTCGCGGAGCAATCCTCGACGGGGTTCGAGCCGCTCCGGTCGGGACCGCGCGAGTTCTTCCGAACGATGGTGCGGATGTGATCGCGGCATATAAAAAACGATCCGATGCAGCTGCATCGGATCGTTTTCGTATAGGATCGGGAATTTAATATCCCATCGACTTCGAAGCGGCGTAAGAGAGCTTCAAGGCGTTTGCCCGGCGAAGTTCCTGCTTCACGTCGGTGATGATACCCATTTTCGTCTGGTCGTCGGCTTTCAGACACACGGTCATCAGCGCTCGGTCCGACTCGTTGAGTTTGTCGCGTTCGGCGGCGATGAAGTCCAGAATATCCTTCTCCGTACGATACGAGTCGTTGAGCTGGATACGGGGTGCCGTACCGAATTTAGCTTGCATGATCGGCGTAGGCTGGCCGATGTGGATGAAGCTGACGAGCGATTTCTTCTCCAATTTCTGCACCTCGGTCGCGGTCGGAAGCTTGTAGCGAACCAACAGCTCCTGATCGCGCATCGTGGTCGAAATCATGAAGAAGAACAGGATCATGAAGATCACGTCCGGAAGCGATGCCGTCGAGATCGGGGGCAGACTTTTGCCGCCCTTCTTTTTCATTACTGCCATTACTTCTTTCCTCCCACGTTACGCGGCTCGGCCTCCGAGATCTTCAGCGGAACCGCCTTGGTTAATATATTTCGCTGATCTTCGTTCAGATCTTCGAATTTCACTCCGAACTTGCGCATGGCCACCTCGTTGCGCACCTCGTTGAAGGCGCGTGTCAACTCGTTCTGCACCATGATGTAGGTTTCGTAACTGGTGCCGCGGTCCGTCTGGAGGGAGATCACGCCCAGGCTGACGGGATAGTTCCACTTGCTGCCGTCGGGAAGTTCGAACTCCTTCACCTCTTTTTCGGGGAGGTTTTCGTCTTCCATCGGGTTGAGGATAAACTCCTTGGCCTTGTCTTTCAGCTGGTGGATGTCCATTTGCTGGCCGCCCGCCATGATGTTGTTACCTTTCGAAACGAATACCAAGAGAAGGTTGCGTTCCTTCACCTTGACATCCTCCTGTTTCTGGTTGGGATCGGGCATCGGCGGCAAGACGCGCGTCAGACCCGTATCCGTGTTCATGGTAGTGGCGACAAGGAAGAAAATCAGCAGCAAGAAGGCGATGTCGGCCATCGAACCGGCATTGATCTCCTGTACTTTTCTTTTATCTCCTGCCATTGTTTACTCCTCTCTTATTTGAATAATTTCGCAACCTCCGAATAGAGAGCGACAACGACTGCCGCGATCATTGCGACATAGGTTACGATGATACCGCAGTCGGCGATCACCGTCGGAGTGCGAGGGAAGACGCCGCCGCTGGCGAAATCCGGGATCACGGTGTCGTGGCTGGCAGCGATGAAATAGGATACCAGTACCACTACGACGATCAAGGCGAACGAAAGGAGCGTCCCCTTGACTCCCGCGGGGTTCTGAATCATACCGAAGATGGCGCAGAAGATAGCGGAAGCAATCGCCAGAGCCAGCAGGACGTAACACCAGATCAGGTTCAGGCTGATCGAAGCCTCCGAACCCCCTGTGGCTATTGCGTAGATTCCGAGAACCGCCATCACGGCCAGCAGAATACCCAATATGATATTTAAAATCTTCTTCATAATTGAATAATGTTCTTTTTACGCTGGATTATTTCTTGTTGTAAGCCGTCAGGATGTCTGTCAGCGTGATCGACGTATCTTCCATTTCGTTTACGAGCGAATCGATCTTCGAAACGATATAGTTGTAGAACAGCTGAAGAATAACCGCAGCGATCAGACCCATGAGGGTCGTCAACAGGGCGACCTTGATACCGCCGGCAACCAGCGTCGGGGAGATGTCGCCCGCAGCCTGGATGGCGTCGAATGCGTCGATCATGCCGACGACGGTACCCATGAATCCCAACATCGGCGACAGTGCGATGAACAGACCGATCCACGTCAGGCCCGACTCCATCTGGCCCGTCTGAACCGAACCGTAGGATACGATCGACTTCTCGACGGCGTCGAGGCCCTGGTTGTAACGCAGAAGACCCTGATAGTAGATCGAAGCGATCGGGCCGCGGGTGTTGCGCGCAACCTCCATGGCAGCGTCGATGCCGCCGTTTTTGAGCGCCTCCTCGATCTGTGCGATGAATTTCTTCGAGTTGATCGTCGAGAGCGACAGGTAGAGAATACGCTCGATGGCGACAGCCAGACCGATGATCAGGAAGATCAGGATCGGGAGCATCCAGGCCCAACCGCCTTCGAGGAACTTCTGCATCATCACGTGGTGCATCGACTCGCCTGCGATCGTGGCTTCGGCGTCGACATCGGCGACGGTCGTCGTTTCGGCAACGGCTGCCTGCTCGGTTGCAGCTGCCTGCTCGGTTGCGGCTCCTTCGTTTGCGTTGTCCTGAGCGAAGGCATCAACAGTGCCAAGCG
>UROX01000189.1 GCA_900549685.1 uncultured Alistipes sp. | reverse complement strand
GAATCTGGAAAATTCAATTGGGGAGAGAATAAGTGGTTATCTTCTTGCGTCATATCCATATTTCGTTGGGTATAGGCGTGGGGCTGTTGCTTATTTTATCTCCAAGGTATTCCAGAACCTCACTGTTAAAATAATCTTCGGCACCACGCTTTCTTAATTTTTTATTAATCCTGCTTTCGAGGTGCGGTAAGCAATAATTACCCGTCGTTCCGGACAACGGTGACGATGGGTGTTGATGCTAAAACCCCGGCGGGACATGCTCCCGCCGCTTTAAAACCCACCTTATGAAAAAATTCTATTCACTGTGCGTACTGCTCTGTGTCATAGGAGCAAGCAGCTGCCTGATCTCGTCGTGCTCTTCGGACGACGAGGGCGACACTCCTCCCGCACTGCCGGGTAACTCCTTTGTCTTCGGCGATACGGAGCACAAGATCGAGTCCGTGGTTTATACGGTCGACGAGCAGAAACTCTACTCCTTCTACTTCTCGCCCACTCCGGGGCTTGTCGATCTCGATGCGATGTTGCTGGCCGATGACTACCTGAAGATCACGACGACGACCCCGACCGGGGAGATCGACCTGCTGGCTGCCAATAATAGCCTGGAGTATGATAGCATAAACGTTTCCGCGGCAACCGGAGACAATGTCAGCAAGGCTGTCATGTCGTTGCAGCTCACCTCCCTCAATACGGCGAAGATGAATCTCGACGTGGCCATGAAGTCCGGCGAGACGTTTCTGGCCGGATACAACGGAACCTGAGTAAGGCAGGAGACGAAGACGGAAGAGGGCTATGACGTAACCCTCACCAACCGCATTTTCGGCTTCTATTTGGGTAAGCTCAAAGAGCAAGGGGGAATTTCCAAATACAAAATAGTCCTGACCAATGCCACGTGGGACGCTTTTGGGCAGGAGTATAATCTCACTTCCGAGGGTTATGTGCTCGAACTCGTCTTCTTCGGGGTCTCCGATGAAAACTGGAAGAACATGCCCACCGGCGTCTTCTTCGACAACGACAACAAGGCCGATCACACATTCGATTCGGAGAGCAGCTCCGTTCTCTACCGGGATAAGAGCGGCAGAATGTCGCGGTTCACGCTTCTCGATCCGGTAAAGATCGTTCGCGAAGACGCCGATAACGTAACCGTGACCGCCTCGTTCATCGACAAGAATTACGAGGAACACACGCTCGTCTATACGGGCGGTCTGAAAATCAGCAACGGAACGCTCAACGTCAAACTGCCGCAGACCGAACGCGATCTGGTCATCGACGGAGCCATGGCCCAGGGCGTTTACAGCGGCGATGTCGCGCAAAACGGAACGGGTCTCTCCGAAATCACCATCTACGACCGGACGGCGGCAAACAACGAACCCGGCGGCTGCGCCATCAAACTCTCCGTGTTCGCCGAGAAGTTCACCAACCCGAAAGTGGATCGCCGCCTGATCCCCGGGACCTACAAGGCCGCCACGACCTATGCCCAGTTCACCTGGATGCAGCCCTCGGAGGCTGAAATCATGGGCATGGTCATTCCGCTCGGCTCCTATGCGCTCTACGACAACGGTGAGCCGCAGGGCGAGTATTCCTATCCCATTTCGGGCGACATCGTTATCCGTCAGGGCAGCGACAAGACCCACTATACGGTCGAATTCGACCTTCAATCCCTTGCCGGATACTCGATAAAGGGCGCCTATACGGGTGAAATTTACCTCGAAGACCAGTCGAACGACTCCGAGAACGACGGCACCTCCAACCTGAAAGGCGACTACGAGTTCAACATGGACTACCTGCCCCGCGGCAAGTGCTTCCCGCGGGACGAAATCTGGGTTCGCGGGCTGGGCGACATTTCGGTGGAAGAGGCCTGTGAGCGCGCCGGCCGTGAATTCGGATTCCAGTACCTTCAGTTCGGAGACGAAGGGGGCACCTGGGAGATTACGGAAGAATATCCTTTGGGCGGCGGCTGGAACGGCAAGGGCAAAGGCAAACTCATCGAGGGCGACATCCTCGGCATCGACCTGCTTGTCAAGAAAGGCACGGAACACCAGATCACCCCCGGAACCTATCAGATTACCGCCAACCGCTATCCGGGTTACTTCTATCCCGGGGTTTGCGTCAGCGGATACAGCTGCTATTACGGAACCTCGATGATGCGCGTGGTAAGCGCCGTGGGCTGGGGATATGTCAACGGCTACTACGATCCCGAATATATGGTGGAGAACGGCTGGCTCAACATCCCCGTGCTCGGAAAATTCGCCTCGATCTATTCCGGTACGGTCACCGTGGAGAAAGCCGAAGGCGGCGACAACTGGTATCGGTTTACGGTCGACGGCCGCGATGTCCTCAAGCACCGCATCACCGGATCGTGGACAGGCCCGATCTATCTCGGCAACTCCGAAACGCCGGTTCTGGAGTCCGACGCCGCGACGGTGGCGGCCATGAGAAAGCACCTTCCGTCGTTCCGCGAGGTTCAGTCCCGCAACGGAGGGAGACTGCCCCGTTTCATGTTCACGGATCAGCAATTTAACCGATAACCGACAAAAGGCGTGGGTGTGCGCACTCACGCCTTTTCCACCATTAATCCTCAACTTTATGAAAAAACTGAATTCTTCGAGACTACGTCTCCTGACATGGGCGGTTTTGTTCGCTGCCGGAGGTTTTGCTTCCTGTTCCGACAATGGGGGAGATGAGCCCGCTCCCGCTCCTCCCGTCGAACTGAAAAATCAGATCGAGTATGACGGAGGCAAGCTCATCGACATCAAATCGGTGATTTTCGATGTGGAAGATACGGATCTCTATACATTCTATCTCTCTCCCACGGCGGGAATCACCGACATCGCAGGCATGAGTGCCGCGAAGGATTATCTTGCCGTGGTTGTCCGCAACCCCAAGGGGCAGGCAACACGGCGACCGAAACCTTCGAAATCACCTACAAGGACATTTCGGTGAAGAAGCAGACCATGGACGACGTCGCAAAGGTGCAGCTCTCGGCCGATCTCGTGGCCGAGACGCAGCAGCTCAACCTTTATATCGAAGTGGCTCTCAAGTCCGGGAAAACGCTGCTCGTGCGTTATGAAAGCGCTTGCACCGAGGCTGTCCCGCAAAAACTCGAAAACCAGTTCGATCTCGACAAGAGCATTACCGACATCGGCAGCGTCGTGGAATGGCTCGATCCCGCCGATGGCTCGGCGACTTACTATTTCTACGCGCAGAGCGACGTGACAGCTCCGTCGGAGGCAACGCCCGCAGCCTTGCAGATCTTCTTCGCCGAGGGTGTCGAAACTGCGAATGTCGACCTTTCGACAGCCGATCCCGAAAAGGTCAAAGTTCTCTGCGGCGAGTTCGAGAACGGCGAGGGCGCGACCGGTGTGCTTAACCTGACGAAAACCGCAAAAGCAGCCGGCCTGACCGTTTCGCTCGATGCCCGGAGCGGCGGAAGCCGCCTGCGCATCGCCTATGCCGGGGCGTTCGTTTCCGGATATGAGAGCGACAATCGCCTGAAGGTGACCGTTGCCGACACCCCGGAAGAAGCCGACGTGAAACGCGTGTTCCGCCACAAGGAGTCGCTGACGAACAACTTCGCGTTCGGACTTGCCGATGCCGAGCTTCCGGCCGATCTGATGACGGGCAATTACGCCGTGCAGCTGGGCTTGAGCGACCTCAACATCGGGAAGACGATCGACCTGGCAACGGAAGGCAGCAAGTGTACGCTGGCTCTTTACGACTATGCGACCTACACGACCTACGACATTGCGAAAATCGAGGGCGTCACCGGGTCCGTCACCACTTTCGGAACGGCCGAGCGGCTGTACCTGCGTCTCTCGGCAGTCTTCCCCGAGGGTCCGGCGATCGAGTGCGAATGGTTCGGCGACGCGACGAGCGTCGAAGAGGCTTTCGACCTCACGCCCGTCAGGCCGTTCGTGCCCCATGTGACCGTTTATTCCAAAGAGGGCGATGTCCTGCAAACCTATGATCTCGCGTCGGCGGAAATGCGCATGGAGAAGAATTTCAGGCTGCGCGGCGGCGATCCTGCTTACGGCGGAGCTACGTTCGACGCCTATTTCTTCTACTTCCGTCCGGTAGGCTTTTCGGGCGACATCGACGAACAGTATGCAAAATACGAGTACCCGCTTCTTATGATCCCCGTCTCTTATCTTCCCTCGACCGAGCTTAAACTCTACGAACCGAAGGACGACCTGCACTGGAATTTCATGTATGTCAAAAATGAGAATACGCTCCAGTATGCCAGTGGCGGATACTCCGAGACCTACTCGATGTACGGCATGACTTCGGGATATTGTCCCGACGACGCCGTGCTCACGGTGGTCCGCAACGAAGACAAAAGCTGGAAAATCGTCTACACGATGACCGATTCCGGTTCGAAGGATGTCTACGGAACGCCTCGGCCCTGGGGCTACGGCAACAAGGCTGTTCTGGAATGGGAAGGTCCCATTGTCAAATATTCGGGAACTAAAAAGAACGATCTCACCGACGCAGATTACTGATAAATAAGACGGCAGGCAATGGCCGCCGACACCTTCGTTTCCGGTTCCGGCATCGACGTA
>UROX01000188.1 GCA_900549685.1 uncultured Alistipes sp. | reverse complement strand
TCATTCGGCGCCGCATCCATACTCCTGCGGCCGGCAGCGACAGATACCCGGTGAAGAGCGTTGCGGTGTAGCTTCCCATACGGATGTCGGCATCGGCAGGCAGTTCCCGCAGAAAGTCATTTCCGAAGAACAGCAGTACCCTGACTGTCGCGGCGGTGACTATATGCCATGTCTTGACCTTATTATCGCGGACGCTGCGGGTACCGAGGCATCCCAGCACAAGCAGTATGAAGCAGCAAAACTTCGAGGTAACGGAATAGGAGAAGAGGTGCGTCGTCCGCTGAAACGACAGCAGTATCCAGTCGAGTACCGCATGAGTCATGCCGCGTGCGGCGAACCATCCGTAGCAGAACCAATAGCTGTTGAGCAATAAAAAGAGGACACTCACGGCCCGAATGAACTGCACGACCTTTTCGAGTCCCCGCAAATCGTCTTCATGTTGCATAAGGCGTCGATATTTGACGCCAAAATAGGACATGATTCCATAAAAACGCCTCATGGCCCGTCGTGGCCGTCCGAGGCCGTTCATCGGGCGCACCTTTTGGGTGCGCCTTCGTCAACGCTGACTCAGCTCGACGAGAGCCTCCCGCATCGTATCGAGAAACTTCGTGAGGTGCAGTTTGCGGTTGATCGTCGTATAGCGGCAACGATCCGGATTGAGAATCGAGACGTTCAGGAAGCGCTCGAACGCCCGTACAAGATCCTTGAAGGTTACGGGGGTGCCGTTCGGTTTACGGACAGCACCCAATGTGTGCAGCGCCACGACCACCTCCATCAGATCGGCCAGCGTGAAGGCACTCGACCAAGCAAGCGGGACCTCGTTTTTCGGCGGCTCGGCAGCCGTCGCCGCGGGATAACGCAGTTGCAGCAAGACAATGCGACGCTCTGTTTCGAGAAAAGAGAGCGCCGCATCGAGGAAGTATCCCTGTTCTTTCGTCGGGACGGAACGATGGACTTTCAGATACTTGAAAGCCGTTCTGAGGCAAGCATACAGCCGCAGCAGGTCGAGTTTCGACTCCTCGGTCCGGGCTCTGTGTGCGATCTGTCTCACGAAGAGCCGGAAGGCCGAAATCAGTTGCAGGCGTTCATCCGAAGTGAGGTCTCGGTCAGGCAATGTCCGCAGCAGGCTCAATAACTTGCATCGAGCGATGAAATCTTCGGTTCGCATAATCGTAAAGTTTTAGGTTAATGACTCGTAAGAGCGAATGCCCTTATACAAATTTACGATTTACGGCGCTTCCGTTTTTTACGTTTCCTGCGCTGCCGCTGTTCGAACTCCATCTTTCACCCTCGAAGTTCTTGAAATAAAGAGCAATGCGAAGCAAAAAACCTTATGTATCAGCGATATGTAAGTTTTTTTTGTTTTTAGGCGATGTATTCGAAGGCATAAAAAAGCAGCTTGTTCGGACCGAAATCGTGACCTGTCCAATCACAGCGCGCTCGTTTCCGGACTGGGGGTATGCTGGATCCCGTTTAGAGTGGTATGCCGGCCGCAACTTCCCGGCTGCCGTGTCGTTCGGCAATCCTGCGTCTTAGTTCGGGTATCATCCAGACGGGGCCGTTTCGACGGCTTTTTTCGGCTCCTGCGACCGCTTTTGCAGGGCGGATTCGCTGCTATCGGGCCGAAAGAGGTATCGGACGATACTTTTTCTTCGCGAAAAATCGTTATCTTTCGGGGTATGTTTTCCAGGTGTTGCATAGGGTTGCTGTTGTTGTCGCTGCTGCCGGCGTTCGTTCCGGCGCGGGAGACGGCGCCGCGTATCGACCTCCGCCACGGAGTGCGTCCCGATACGATCCGCCTGAAAGCGGAGGACCTGAAACTGGGCTTGCCCTGCGACAGCGTCTATCTCAAACGCAGGGATTCGTTGCGGCGCAACGACAGCCTGCGCCGTCAGGCCGAACAGCGCAACCAGCGTCTCTACGACAGTATCCGTTCGAAGACGACGCGCCGTGCCGTACCGCGTTTGCTCTACCGGATGCTCTTCGTCAACCCCGTACTCGATACGACAGCCAACGGACGGGTGCTGGACGAGAGCCGGCAGTTCGAACGTTACTCCGGCCGGCGGATCGGCGAGGTGGTCATCGCGCAGGATCCGGTGTTCACCCCCGACGGCAACTGGCTCGAACGCACGGGCAACAAACTGCACGTGATGACGCGCGAGCGGGTGCTGCGGCGCGACCTGCTCTTCGAACCCGGGGATACGATCGCTCCGGAGCTGCTGGTGCGCAACCTCCAGCTGCTCCGTTCGCGCGCCTATATCTCGGATGCGACGATGGAGCTGACACCGGATTCGCTCGACTCGACGCGCGTGGTGGTCACGCTGCGTTCGCGCGACAGCTGGACGATCAGCGCCGATGCGGCGCTGCACGGCGAGGGCCGGACGATGATCGGTCTCTCCGACGCCAACATCTTCGGCTCGGGCAACCGCCTGAGCGTTGCGACCAATTTCAGCCGCAACGATTTCGGCTACGGAGGCAACGTCGTCTCGTACGACATCCCCAACTTCCTGGGGTCGTTCTACAAGGCCAACTTTTCGGCGGGCCGCGATTTCTACAACAGCGAGCTGCGCATCGGCGTAGGCAAGGAGTTCATCCTGCCGACCGACTACGAACTGGGCATCGCCTACAACAACGTCAAGGCGAAGTATTATCTGGTCGACCGCGACACCTCCGACCTGGCCAAGTCGAAGCGCTTCGACGTCTGGGCTGGGCGTTCGCGCTACATTCGTTCGATCCGTTCGAGCGTCTTCCTCACGGCGCGTTACGGTTTCGCGCGCTACTCGCTCCGTCCCGACGTGACGAAGACTTACAACCCGGCTTTTCACGATACCGACGACGTGCTGGTCGGGCTGGGGCTTTACCGCGAGAAGTTCTACACCACCAATATGATCTACGGCTTCGGCACGAGGGAGTATCTGGCCACCGGCTACAAGGCCGAGCTGGTCGGGGGGTATTCGTGGCGGGAGTTCGGCGAGGACATGTATATGGGTCTGAGCTACAAGGCCGGCGGATTCACCCGCGCGGGTTATCTCATGGGCGGCTTTTCGCTGGGCAGCTTCATCGATCTGGCGACGGGTCAGTGGACGCAGAGTGCCGTGGACGTCAACCTGCGCTGGTTCTCGCCGCTGTTCGTGTGGAAACGCAGCCATATCCGTCAGTTCCTTTCGCTGAACTATACGCAGGGGTGGAACCGGCTCGAAGGATCGGACGAGGTGCTGCGGTTCACCGCACAGGACGGCCTGTCGCTGCTCAAAGAGGATCTGGTGGGGACCAACCGGATGGTGCTCAATACCGAAACGGTCTTTTTCACGCCCTACCAGCCGCTCGGTTTCCGTATCGCGCTGTTCGGCTTCGCCGATTTCGGTCTGCTGGGACGCGACGCCAATATTTTCAAGAATAATTTTTACACGACCTTCGGACTGGGCGTCCGCCTGCGTAACGAACGACTGGTGTTCAGCACGATCCAGCTGCGGCTGGGCGTTGCGCTCGGCAAGGGCGGCTGGGCCGACTGCCGCTATTTCCAGGCTTCCAACGGGACGCGCATGGAGCAGTACCGCTATCTGCCGAGCCGTCCCGAAATCGTCCGGTTTCGGTGATCCCGCCCGCTTGTACGGAAAAAGCCCGCATACCGAATGCGGGCTTTTCTGGTGCGTGTTCGGGCGGGTTTCCCAGCCTTGCCGTGCACGACCTGCGCATTAAAGCGCAGCGGAACGCAGGAACCGTCCGTAGAACTGGTTCCACTCCGTGTTTTCCTGATACTGTTTCAATGCATCGGCCTGGACGTTGATAACCATCTCCGGGGAGGTCGTCGGGAACGAATCGCTGTATACGCTCGGCGGCATCATCGGTTTGCAGTTCACGGTGCGGAGTTCCGTGCAGCCGTAGAATGCGTGTACGCCGATTCTCGTCACGCCTGCGGGGATGGTGATCTCGGTCAGCTTCGAGCAGTCACGGAAGACGTTGTCGGAGATTTCGGTGATACTGTTCGGGATGTCGATCACGGAGAGACCCGCACAGCCGTCGAAAGCCCCTACGCCGATCGAGGCGGTCTTATCGCTGAGCGTGACCATGACCAGTGCCGTACAGTTCTCGAATGCCGTGTCGCCGATCGTCGCGACGCCGGACAGGTCGACCGATGTCAGCGCCGTGCAGTTCTTGAACGTACCGTCTTCGATGGCGGCGAGGGTGGGCGACAGGGTGATATCCTTCAACTGCGAGCATCCTGAGAAGGCCAGCGTCCCGATCGCGGAGACTTTTTCCAGATTTCCGATCTCGGTGAGTTCCGCGCAGTTCTTGAATGCGCCAGCGGCGATCTCTTCGATCGTTTCGGGAAGGTCGATCGTCTGCAAAGCGGTCGACTCGAATGCGTTGGCTCCCACTTTGGTGACTTCCACTCCCTTCTCGAAATAGATGCGGCCGGTTTTCGTCGTCTCGTCGTAGTCGCTGTCCAGGGCTGCGGGGACGAAGGTGTTGTCGCTGATGAAGATCTCCTTGTCGGCGGTGTAGGTGATGCCGGGTTCCATTTCCACGGTCTCCTCCGTGATGTCGATGTCGAAGACCTTGGTGATATTC
>UROX01000187.1 GCA_900549685.1 uncultured Alistipes sp. | reverse complement strand
GATAGTCTGAAATTTTTCATAGGCTTCAACATAAATTTTGATGATTGAAATTCATTTTCCCTCTTCCGCGTCCGGCATACCGCAGCCTGCGAGCGTCCCTGCCCGAAACGGAACCCGCCCGCCGTTCCGGACTCGAAAAGAGGGAGTTGTTAAATGTACGACAAATTATCCGGCCCGACAACGATATAAAGATATATCATAAAAACGCATCTGCTATCTAAACGGATAATACATCGGCCGAACGGCCGTTTTAAAGGAATATTCTCCCGAAAAGCGCTCCGCTCGTTCCGAATCGTAAGCGGAATAAGGAAGATCCGGTGAAAACCGCCCGTCCCGAATCCGGAAAGTTTCGGACAATCAACGGCTTCGGATCGCTTTCGAATTACGGAACGGACCTTTTGCAATCCGTGCGCCGAAAGGAAGTTCGTCTGCGGCAACCTTTCTCCGGCTATGGCATTGGCATGGCCGGAGAAAGCGCAATCCCATACATCTTAACGAAAAACATGCGACCCGAGCCACGCCCGTTCGCCAAATCCATAAAAACGAAATCTCGATAAATAAATATCGTGCTAAAAAATCGCAAATTTGCAGTCGGACGACTCATAAAGCCTTCCGAATAAATAAAAATAATCAATAATTATTTCTCCGTGGGCAGGAGGGCCGGACAGAGGAATTCCCGCCGGAAAACACGCCGTTTCCCTTTCCAGGCCGACGCGAACGGTGCGAATCGCAAGCGAATGAACCGGCCGATATATTTTAAATAATTTAACGAACAAAAGGCTCGATAAAAAAACCGAGGCAGGAAAAGAGCGTCCGTTTTTCAGTTTCGCCGTACCAATATGCCGGAAATTTTATATATTTGCCCACGGTTTACCCATCCTGCAACAAGGCCGGCGGATACCGTTTCCGGCCGGAAAACCTCGTCGAAAGAGGCGATTCCCGAAGAGGCGCCCCTCCCATTCGACGCCTTCCGGAAAGGAACCCCGCCGGAAGTGCCGGATACAAAACGTGAAAACAAACCATTCATTTAACGATAAAGCGATGAATCAAGAGCATGTACAAGAGCTTCAAGACGTCGTCATCCGCTTCTCGGGCGATTCGGGCGACGGAATGCAGCTCACGGGGACGCTTTTCTCCGACACCTCGGCGCTCATGGGCAACGGCATCTCGACCTTTCCAGACTACCCCGCCGAGATTCGTGCGCCGCAGGGAACCGTGGCCGGAGTATCGGGCTTCCAGGTCCATTTCGGCGCACGGCGCGTCACCAACCCCGGCGACTACTGCGACGTACTGGTAGCGATGAATCCCGCGGCGCTCAAAGCCAACCGCCGTTGGCTCAAAGCGGGAGCGACGGTCATCATCGACGGCGATTCGCTCACCGAAACCAATCTGCGCAAGGCCGGTTTCACGACCGACGATCCGATCGCAGAACTGGGACTCGACGGTCACAACCTCGTCGTGCCCGGCATCACGACCATGACCCGCGAGGCGCTCAAAGAGCTGGAACTGGACAACAAGTCGGTGGTCAAGTGCAAGAACATGTTCGCGCTGGGCATCTGTTTCTACCTCTTCCACCGTCCGGAGGACCACGCCAAGAAGTACCTCGACTCGAAATTCGCACGCAAAAACCCGCTCATCGCCGAGGCCAACAAACGGGCTATCGACGCGGGCTACAACTTCGCAGCCAATACCCACCAGTTCGCCAACACCTATGCCGTACCGGCCGCACCGCTCGAAAAGGGCACCTACCGCTCGATCAACGGCAACGTCGCCACGGCATGGGGACTGATGGCCGCCGCCGAAAAGGCGGGGCTGCCGCTCTTCTGCGGCTCCTACCCCATCACGCCGGCCACGGTGATTCTCGAAGAGCTGGCCAAACACAAGGAGCTGGGCGTGAAGACCGTGCAGGCCGAAGACGAGATCGCCGGCATCTGCACGGCCATCGGCGCCGCCTTCGCCGGCAATTTCGCCGTCACGACGACCTCCGGCCCGGGACTTTCGCTCAAAAGCGAAGCGCTCGGTCTGGCCGTCATGGCCGAACTGCCGCTGGTGGTGGTCGACGTCCAGCGCGGCGGCCCGTCGACGGGTCTGCCGACCAAGACCGAACAGAGCGACCTGATGCAGGCGCTCTACGGCCGCAACGGCGAGTGTCCCGTGGTGGTGCTCGCAGCCTCGACGCCCGGCGACTGCTTCCGTTTCGCTTTCGAAGCGGGCAAGATCGCCATGGAGCACATGACGCCCGTGATCCTGCTCACCGACGGATTCATCGCCAACGGTTCGCAGCCGTGGCGCATCCCGCAGATGAGCGACTACCCCGCCATCTGTCCGCCCGTGGTCGAACCGCACCCCGAGGGCGAGGCGTTCATGCCCTATGCCCGCGACGCCCGCCACGTCCGCGGCTGGGCCTTCCCGGGCAAGGCGGGCCTCGAACACCGCATCGGCGGCCTCGAAAAACACTGTCTGAAAGGGTGTATCTCCTACGAACCGGCCAACCATCAGGAGATGGTGCGCACCCGCGCCGCCAAGGTAGCGGCCGTGACGGACGACCTGCCGCGTCAGGAGGTCATGGGCGCGGCCGAAGGCGACCTGCTGGTGATCGGCTGGGGCGGTACGCGCGGCAACGTGCAGAGCGCCGTGGAGCAGTTGCAGGAGGAGGGCAAGCGCATCTCGTTGTGCCACTTCAACTACATCCACCCGCTGCCGCACGGCGTGCGCGAGATCCTCGGCGGTTTCCGCCGCATCGTCGTCTGCGAGCTCAACGAAGGGCAGCTGGCCTCCTACCTGCGCCAGCAGTTCCAGGAATTCCGCTTCGGGCAGTATAACAAGTGCGAGGGCCTGCCCTTCACCGTCGTGGAACTGAAAGAGGAATTCAACCGGATTTTGAACGAGAAATAGATAACAAGCTCATGGCAACATACAACTACACACCCGCCGCAGAAGCCTCCCTTTTCAAAGGGAGGTTTGGAGGGTTTGTCGATATTCAAGCGAAGCGGTTTGAAATCGGCTCGATGCTGCCGACCGATAAACGTACAATCCGAAAATAACGATTATGGCAACATACAACTACACACCCGCCGATTTCAAATCGGATCAAGAGGTCAAATGGTGCCCCGGATGCGGCGACCACGCAGTGCTGAACGCCGTGCAACGCGCCATGCCCGAAATCGCCGATGCGCTCGACACGTCGCACAACCGGTTCGTCTTCATTTCGGGCATCGGCTGCTCGTCGCGCTTCATTTACTATATGAAGACCTTCGGGTTCCACACGATCCACGGCCGCGCCAATGCCGTGGCCACGGGCGTCAAGGTCGCCAATCCCGACCTGAGCGTCTGGGTCTGCACCGGCGACGGCGACTCGCTGGCCATCGGCGGCAACCACTTCATCCACGCCATCCGGCGCAACGTCGATCTCAACTGCATCCTCTTCAACAACGAGATCTACGGACTGACCAAAGGGCAGTACTCGCCCACGACCAAGCTGGGCAAGGTCACCAAGACCTCGCCCTACGGCACGATCGAAAAGCCGTTCAATCCCGGCGAACTGGCCATCGGCGCCAAGGCGACCTTCTTCGCCCGCACGGTGGACGCCGACGTCGAGCTGACCAAGTCGTGCCTGCTGGCCGCCGCACGCCATCAGGGGATGTCGGTGGTCGAATGTCTGGTCAACTGCGTGATCTTCAACAATAAGACACACGCCGATTTCGCCGGAGACAAAGCCACCCGCGCCGAACGCACGATCGTGCTGCGCCACGGCGAGAAGATGCTCTTCGGCACGAACCGCGACAAGGGCCTCGTGCGCGAGAACGGCAAGCTGAAAGCGGTGACCGTCGGCGAAGACGGATACACGATCGACGACGTTCTCACGCACGACGCACACGAGCGCGATACCTCGCTGCATCTGATGCTCGCGGCGATGAAATACCCCGACATGCCGGTGGCCGTCGGCGTGATCCGCGAGGTGGAGGACACGCACGTCTACGACCGCAAGGTGGCCGAACAGGTCGCCGAAGTCCGGAACTCCAACCCGATCCGCTGCATGGACGACCTGCTCCACGCGGGCGAGACGTGGGAGATCGGATAAACGCGCAATCACCGATGAAAAACGGGGGCGGCGGACGACGGATGTCCGCCGCCCCCGTTTTTCTGCGAACAGTTCCGGCCTGCGGCGCGCCTCCTGCCGAAGAGAAAGAATCCACAGACCCGTCCCAAAGAGCGGAAAAACCGGAAGTTACGATTTATAACCGGCCGTACCTGCCTCCTTCCGGCCACTCGTTCGACGACGGACGTACCGCTTCCGCCGCCGAAGAATATTCCGGCACGCCCGCTTCCGGCACGCTCGCCGGAGACAATTTTCGAGGCCGACCTCACAACGACTCCAATACTTGCTATAAATCAATAAAATAACACCCAATTCCAAATTAGTTCCGATTACGAGAAGATACCGCGGGAGGGATATTCTCCCACGGCATTCCACCCCGTCCGCCGCCGAAATGCTGTCGACGCACGACGTTCGTAGGCCGGATGGATTCGGTGCCGGAAAGAAAACAGACGGAATTTCGTCGCACCGAAACGGGATCGTATTATTATTCGAAA
>UROX01000186.1 GCA_900549685.1 uncultured Alistipes sp. | reverse complement strand
GGTAGTGCTTCGGCCCCACGGCCCAGTCGTTCCGGCAGCAGAAAAACAGGACGGGTATTTTTATTTCGGCCGTGACAGGCCGGTAATCGCGGAAGTATTCCGGAAACGAAAAAGCCTTGTTGGCCAAATCGGTGTTGAAACCTGGAATTTCTCCGTACGACCGGTTCATCTCGGCGTTGCTTTCCGGTGAAGCGTAAAATATTTTCCACCGCAGATTTTTTTCTTCGAGTTTTCCGGCCGCGATTCCCAACTTGTCCATGCGGGAAAGGGAGTCGTTCTTCAGGAAGGCACGCTCGTCCCTGGCCAACAGTTTTCCCGCTTTCTTCAGCCATCCGTTTTCGAAACTGTCGTCGAGCGATAACGTGCAGTTCAACATGAGCATGCCGTCGATGGCATCGGGGGAGAGGTCTGCGTATCCCATTTGCAGGATTCCGCCGAACGAATGTCCCAGCGTCAGCCATCGGTCGATATGCAGTGTTTTTCGCACCTGTTCGAAGTCTTCGACCATTCGTTCCATCGAATAGTCTCCATTGGACGGACCGGTCGAACGTCCTGTCCCCCGCTGATCCAGATAGACCATCGTGAAATGCCGTTCGAAAAAGTCGCCGGAGAATTTTTCGAGCCAATAGGAACCCGACCCGGGACCTCCGTGAAGATAGAGCAGATACGGTCCCTGTCCTTTTACCTTCACATAAAGCCGGACGCTGTCGGTCGTCGTGACGACGAGTTCTTTTTCTTTACCCCGGAGCGGAACGAGTCCGGTCAGAACGATAATTGCCGATAATAAAACGAGTCTCATAGGTCGAATTGTGGCTGAAAACGATATGCCGAATGATTTGATGGCAAGAATTGCGAATGTCGGGCGTCGTTCGGTTCGCGATGGCGCAGCCGATTCTTTGGATCAAATATACCGATATTTTTCTCTCTGTCTGTCGGAGAACAGTTGAAAACGGATGCTGAGTCTGTCGCTTATGTTCTCGGACGCCCCGGTGTTCGGGTCGTTGTTTTCTGTCCGGCGATGACGGCTCTCGACGGCATGGGCCGGAATGTGGGGATGGGATGACGGGGGCTGCGGTTTTGTCGCGGATGTACGGACGCAATGATCTCGGATGGAATGTTTTGTTTCGGTACGACTCCTGCTCGAAAACGAAAAAAGCGCGACCCGAAAGGTCGCGCTTTTCGCAGAGTTCGGATAGGCTACTGTACGCCTTCGTCCTTGACGCAACGAACGTTGCGGCCTTCGGCCCGGTTCATGTACGTATTGCATTTACCTCCGTTGAGGAACGTATTGACCGTAAAGTAGTAAGCGGCTTTGTTCGATGCCGTTTTGTACGGATTCGCCGTCCAGATTTCGCAGAACTGTCCGTAGTAGTTGATGGTACCGTTCGAGGCGTTCATTCGGCCGGCATAGGGGAAGTACCACTCTTTACCGTTACCGATACGGTAAACGCCTACGAAATATTCGTGTTCGTAAGTCGAGGCGTCCATCGTGGTTCCCTGTACGAAATAGCCGCAATAAGCCTGTACTGCCATCTGGAATCTCGGACTCTTGTAGTCGTTTTCGGGAACTTTCCAGCCGTAGGGACACGGGTCGTAGATCGTCTTGCAGTGCAGATCGGCTGTCGCGCCCCACAGGTCGTTGTTGTGCGTGGAGAGCGTGATGGTGTACCAGTCGGCCACGGAGTTGTTCGAGTTGCAGTAGAACGTCATCGGGTTCTTGATGGCGTTGTCGAGGTTGTTGTCTACTTCCACGTCGGCCGTGAGCATATTGAGTTCGTTACCGTTCATGTCGTAGAGCACTTTCTGGTTGCCGTTCCAGTCGGCGATGCCGGGGAACGGGTCTTTACGACCCCACTGATACATCAGGCCGTGGAAGCCGATCGTTTGCCAATCGCCCGTCACAGCACCGAGGTTGCGGTCCATGTAGGTCCAGTCCATCAGATAATCTTCGCCGTTTTTCACGGTCAGCGTATTGACTTCGGGATCGTAATCCGCAACCCAGATGTGCCAGCTCCAGTTGATGTCGCCTTCGTCGTTGCGCGTGGCGATCACGGCATTACCGCTTTTGTTGTTCGTGGTGACGGTGATGGTGTTTTCGGTTTCGTCGAAAATGACATCCGAGATCAGACCCGGTTCGTCCTGCCAAACCAGTTCGGCGGATATCGAGAACAGACGGTCGGCATCGTCGTCCGAGTTACCTTTGTGCGAAGCGTCGAAACGCAGCGTGCTGCCCGGAGCGGTCAGGTGGCTGTTGGCACGGGTCGTGTGGACCGTAACCGGTTTGACGGTAACGGAAGTCCGGGCCGAAGCCTTTCTTCCGAAGTTGTCTTCCACTTCGATGGCTACATCCGTCGAGGTCGTGCCTTCGGGAACGGTCAGCAGGATCGTGTTGTCGTCGCCTGCTTCGGCTATCCATCCTTCGCCGACCGTGATGGCAGGCGTGCCGAGCTCTGCGTTGCCCAGGTCGGTCGCCTTGTAGGCCAGTGCGAGCACATCGCCCGCTTCGGCGATGAATTCGTAGGATTCCTGTTCGAACGCGATCTGCAATGCGGCCGAAGCCGAAATAACGATCGTCGTCGTCGCGGTGGCCTGACGGCCGCTACCGTTGTTTTTTACGGTCAGCGTCAGCGTTACCGTTTCCGATTCGGACACGATGTCGGGTGCCGTGAAGAGCACCGTTCCGTTGTTGTTGCCGTTGAATATGGGCGTGAACACATAGTCGGGGTTGCTTCCGGTTGCCGTAGCTGACATGACACCGTCGCCGGCGTTGGCTACCGTGAACGGAATTTCCAGCGTCTCGAGCGGTGCTACCGTGTACGAGTCGGCGGAAAAGGCGGCCGACATGTCGGCCAGAACTTCGTCTTTGCTGCAGGAAACCGAGGCGAGCAGTATCCCGACGAAGGCGGATATTTTAAATGCGTATTTTTTCATTTTCGTTTTGTTTTCTTGATTCGTCGAAACTCCTTTGCGGGGAGTCGGACCGCGCGTCATAAAGCCGCGTCGAGAGTCCCCGTCCGGGAATCTTTACATTCCGCCGTGCATGCTTATTCGGCGTAACGGTTCGATGCGATGGACTGTACCGCTGCGGGCTGGGCGACGGCTTCGTCCTGTTTTTCCCGTTTGAGTACCAGAGAAACCATTCTTCTGGAACAACCCACGCCGGCGAATTCGCCGGAGGTGTAATACCACATGCCGTAGTAGAGACCTTTGTTGAGTTCGAAGGTCACTTCGGTCAGGTCGTCGTTCCATTTACCCTCGATCGTCGCTCCGCCCTGCGTGTCGAGCGTGAATACGCCGTTGGCATAGGTGACCAGGACGGTCTTGATCGTGGCTTTTTCGGCCGGATCCGGGAAGCCCGGGAAGTCGTACGTGCCGATCGTTTCGCCGGTCGTGATGGTCATCGTCTGGGTTTCGACGTCACAGGCGATCGTGAACGGAGCACGCGTCGTCGTGGCCAGATAGTCTTTGCCGTATCCGTCCAGCGACAGCGTCTGTGCGCTCGCGCTCTTTTCCGTAACGACTACGGCTCCCAGATCGGCTGCCTGAGCGATGTATTCCGTATCGGATACTTTGGTCTGAGCCACGCCCGACAGATTCCATGTGCCGGTCAGGCTCTGGAACACGTTTTTCTGCGATACTTTGATCATCTGTTTGAGTTCGCCGGCCGATACGGTTACGACACCGGTGCGGGGAGCACCGTCGTTCGCTGCGGCCGTCACGGAGAGTATGTTGCCTTCCTGCGACAGCGTGAGCCATTCGTCTTCGGTGGTCGCCGTCCAGACATTGCCCGAGTACACTTTGGTGGTGAGCGTCTGCGTCAGAGCGCTGAAGCTCATCGACATGTCGGCTACAGTCAGCGAGTTGCCCGACTGTTCCACGGTGAAATTCCTCGAGATTTCGCCGGCAGAGATCGTGAATTTGCCCTTACGCGAAGCTTTGTCCGCATTGCCCTGCGGGGCGAGGACAACTTCGGATCCGTCCTTGCTTACCGACAGCCACTGCGTTTCGGTCGAGACGGTCCAGTCGATATCGCAAACCACGCCGACACGGAATTCGTTGTCCGACGCATCGAGCGATACGACATCGCTTTCGCTTTCGATGGTCAGTTCCGCACGGGTCTGAACGATGGCTACGCTGGCCACCTGCGTCTGGCCGGAGAGCACGTTCAACGTAGCGATGCGCGTAGCGTTTTTGTCGTTTTGCCCGATCGTGACGGCGATCGTTTTACCACTGACGGTGGCTGTACACCAACTTTGGTCGGAGGTGACGGAAGGGTTCGATACCTCGGCGTTGAGGTCGAACTGTCGGTTTCCTCCCGCAGCGCCGACGGTCAGCGAAGAAGGAGTGACGAGCGAAGGTTTTGGGGTTTCATTGACCACCTCGTCTTCGCTGCATGCAGTTGTCAGCAACATCGCTGCCGGCAGTAGCAAACAGAGTAATTTTTTAATCATGGTGTTGTAATTGTTAATTGGGTGAATAGTTTCCAATGTCAAATATACGTGAAAATGCACAAAAATACTTCTTTTTCGTAGCCGTTCACGGTTTTGTATTCCTTTGTGCGAACGGACATTTTCGACGTGTTTTGTCGGAATCGCTTATGATTTTCTTTCGAAACCGCCGTTTTGATT
>UROX01000185.1 GCA_900549685.1 uncultured Alistipes sp. | reverse complement strand
CCTCCAACGGCATCCTTTGTTTTTATCATACGATAAAGAAGAAGTATAACCTAACCTTCTGACCGTATCGTCTGGGTCAATGTCTGTATAATTTGCTTTCAGGAATGCTTGGGTTGATTCTCTATAGAAAGTGTTCTCTGAACAAGCGAAATAATTACCGGCATATCCATCTTCACTATAGAAAATGGTCAGTTCCGGATAAACCAGATTAAAGTCTTTATTCAAATCACCTATACTGAGTTCTGCTACCATCTTGACATTCGACATGTCAAATGTTTCCAATGCGTCCAAGCATTCAATATCAATTCTGTAGGCTTTCAATTCATTTTTTTCGGGCAATTTGATTTCTTTCAGTATAGGACATCCCAGAACCATCAGACTACTGCCATACGTACCATTGCCTTCCGTTTCTTTATCTCCTTGACCCCAAATAGTGGAATAACTCAAATCTAACTTCTGCAATGCCGGGTTATTTTGGACCCAAGCACTTCGCAAATCTGTAGCATTGGATAAGTCGATATCTTCCACTTCTATATTTTGCAGGATGACTTGGGTTATGAATTTCCCTACTTTTATATTGGGCATAGAAGCTATACTTTCTTCTCCGGCAGAATAAAGGCTGATTTTAGCACCTTCCCAATAAGGATTCTCCACCAGAAACTGAATACCCTCAAAGTTGGTAACATTATCAGCAGGAGCAACAAGCAGTTCCTTTGTTTTCTGGTCGAGTCCCAAATGTTTGCTAAGGTCTATTTGGTCGCCGTTAAACAGATCGGCAAAATTTGTCTGCAAATAAGTGAGCAGGTTTGCGTCGGGCACGTCGCGCAGGGTGGTATAAGTTTGCAGATTGCCGTCGACATCAGTCATCTTCATATCAATGGTGCCGGCGGTGATGGCTTCCTTGTTTTGGCGGTAGAAACGCACGAGATCTTCGATATTCTCTTTAGCGGTTTCCGGAAGGTAAAGTTTGGTAATTTCGTGCAGGTTAGTCACAGTTTCATCACCGTTTTCTTCCACTACGACACTCACAAGATTATCATAGTCGTAGATTTCATTACCCGTCAGGTCTATTCCGGTGATTTGTTCCGGCAATTTGGCAAAGTCGAACGCCGGGCCGTAACCATTGTCCGACAGATCCACATCAGTCAAGTTAGGGAACATGGAAAGTTCTGCCAGTGCGTCTGTGGAAATCTGCGTTCCGGAGAGGTCAAGCGTCGTCGTATTGTTAGCCAAATCATCAAGCAACAGATTGCCGTCCTCGTTGAATGTGTAGCCTCTTTGAACAAGAATGGTTTTCAATTCGGTATTCTGCACGGCACCCGTGCTGTATGAGAGGGTGTTGTCGTCATCGCTGCAAGCAGCGAAACCAAGCGCTCCGACGAAGAGCGCCATCGATGCGAATGAAGCAAATAGATTCCTCATACAATCAATGATTTAAAAAATAACAATCGTATTTCGGGCGTCAAAGATAGTAAAATTTTTTAATAAACCGTCTCGACTATCGGACCTCGGAATACCCTTGCATACGGGTATAAAGCCGTTTCCGTTCAAGCTTTGCATCGAAAAGCACAGAACCGCCGAAACATTGAAACCCGAAACGAGGAATTTCCGTCCGATTCGTAAGCAACTTGTTTCGCGGAAAAATCGTTTCTCCGCAAAAGACCTCCGGCCTCTACATCGGTCGAGCGGCGAAACGGGGACCCGCCCTTCGTCCCGACGCCTCTTTTCCCGAACCGACACGGCGGGCACCGGCCGTCAGGAAGAGGAATTCCGGGCAGCGACCGCCGCGGGAAAAGCGGCAAACCTCGCCGGAACTCACTCCGCAATCGAACCGGCCCTGCGACGGAGGAAATGAAAGAGGGAGCGTCCGCAATTCGGACACTCCCTCCGTATGACCGGAATCCGCGAGACACAGGCTGCGCTGCGTCGCCCCGCGGCTCTTTACAGACGTTCGCTCTTCTCCAACTCGCGGAAATAGCGGTAGGTGCTGACTTTCAACTCGCCCACGGCCGCCTCGTCGGCGACGATGATGCCTGCGGGATGAACCTGCAACGCCGAGATCGTCCACTCGTGCGAGTAGCACCCCTCGACACCGTGTTTCAACGCGCGGGCCTTCTTGTGGCCGAAGGCCTGGATGATGACCTCGTGCGAATCCATGATCGTAGCCACGCCGACCGACATGGCCTGCTTGGGCACTTTGTTCACGTCGTTGTCGAAGAACCGCGAGTTGACGGCCACGGTCTCGGGCGTGAGCGTCATCACGCGCGTGCGCGACACGAGCGACGAATAGGGTTCGTTGAAGGCGATATGGCCGTCTTCGCCGATACCGCCCAGGAAGAGGTCGATGCCGCCTGCGGCGACGATCTTACGCTCGTACTCCTCGCACTCCTTTTGCAGATCGGGGGCGTTGCCGTCGAGGATGTGGATGTTCGCGGCCGGCACGTCGACATGGTCGAAGAAATGCTTGCGCATGAAGGTGTGATAGCTTTCAGGGTGATCTTCGGGGATGCCCACGTATTCGTCCATGTTGAACGTAACGACGTTGCGGAACGACACCTCGCCCGCCTCATAAAGGCGCACCAGTTCCTTGTAGGTCTCCACGGGCGTCGAGCCGGTGGGCAGTCCCAGTACGAACGGACGGTCGGTCCGGGCCGCCTTCTCCTTGATCCGCGCGACGATGTAACGGGCCGTCCACAGGCCGGCTTTCGCGTCGTTCTCTTCGATAATCAGTCTCATAGAATCTTATTTGGTGTTAAAACATTTTCACGAAGACCTCGATGGCCTGGTATTCGGCCATGCCCAACTTGTCGTAGAGGCGGGCGGTATTCTGCGTGCGCTCCTCGGCGCGCTGCCAGAATTCGCGCGAATCGCTGCCCGGGAAGGGCACGATATCCTTCTGCGACACGTGGCGGTAGATGGCGTGACGTTTCTTGATCAGCTCGTCGGGCGAAAGGGGCACGGCCATGTCGACCATCCCCAGATCCCACTCCAACCACGCCCCGCGATAGAGCCACAGATGGCAATTCTTGAGCCATGCGTCGTCCTTAGCGACCTCCAACGCTCCCAGTACGGCCTCCATGCAGGTGCGGTGCGTGCCGTGCGGATCGGCCAGATCGCCTGCGGCATAGATCTGGTCGGGTTCGATCTCGCGCAACAGCTTGACGATGATATCGATGTCGCGCTGCGAAAGCGGCGCCTTCTTCAATCCGCCCGTTTCGTAGAAAGGCAGGTTCAGGAAATGGACGTGCGACGGGTCGAGCCCGAACGAACGGTCGGCGGCCTTGGCCTCGGCGCGGCGGATCGCCGCCTTGATTTCCAACAGCTCGCGCGGTTCGGGCTGCCCCTTCACTTTACCGGCGATAAGACGTTTCACCTCATCGAAACGATCCGCGAAACCCAGTTCGCGCACCGTATCGAGCTGTTGCAGGACGACGTCGTCGTTGACGGCGAAATCGCCCGACGTCTCGTAGGCCACGTGCACGTCGTGCCCGTGGTCGACCAGACGGATGAAGGTGCCGCCCATCGAAATCACGTCGTCGTCGGGGTGCGGCGAGAAGATCAGCACCTTTTTGGGAAAGGGCTTCGACGGAACGGGCCGCGTCGAGTCGTCGGCGTTGGGCTTGCCGCCCGGCCAGCCGGTAATGGTATGTTGCAGGTCGTTGAAGACGTCGATGTTGATCTTGTCGTAAGGCCCTTTGGCTTCGAGCAGTTCGCCCAGCGAATTTTCGATGTAGTCCGAGTGGGTGAGTTTCAGAATCGGCTTCCCCACCACGCCGCACAGCCAGATGACCGCCTTGCGCGTGAACTTGGGCGTCCACTCGCAGGGGCCGACCAGCCACGGCGCAACCTCGCGCGTGAGCTTTCCGGCGGCGTTCTCGTCGATCACCACCTCGATGTTGTGGTGCTCCTGCAACGCCGTGGCGGGCACCTGATCGGTGATCTGCCCCTCGACGACCTTGCGGATCACGTCGGCTTTCTCCTCGCCCCATGCCATGAGTACGATCTTGTCGGCGCGCATGATGGTATCGATCCCCATCGTAATGGCCATTTTGGGCGTATCGTCGATCCCCGAGAAGGCCGACGACTGGATCTTGCGGGAGTCGTGCGAAAGCTGCACCAGCCGCGTGCGCGACTTCTCGTAGGAGCCGGGCTCGTTGAACCCGAGCTGCCCCTGCTCTCCGACGCCGATAATCATCAGGTCGATGTGGTTGATCGCCCGGTCGTAGGATTCGCAGTAACGCGAGATGCGCGATTCGGGCACCGTCCCGTCGGGAATATGGATGTTTTCGGGCAGGATATCGATATGGTTGAGAAACTCCTCGTGGATGCGGTAGTTGCGGCTCTGCGGCTCGTCGGCCCCGATCGGGTAGAATTCGTCGAGGCTGTAAACCGCGACGTTCGAAAAACTCACCATGCCGTCCCGGTAGCGGCGAACCAGCTCGTGGTAAAGCCCCAGCGGCGTTCGGCCGGTCGTGAGTCCCAGCACGAAGGGCTGCACGTCCTCGAAAATCTCGTTCGAAAGCGAATATTCGTTGTGTTTCTTGATCGCCCGCACGATCAGATCGGCGACATACCCCACGCCTTCGGATTCGTGTTCAAAGACCGAGGCGGGAATCTTTTCATAGCGGCG
>UROX01000184.1 GCA_900549685.1 uncultured Alistipes sp. | reverse complement strand
ACATATGGCCCGGTCTCTCCGCCCCGAAAACCTTCCCGGCAAACCGGCCCCGCGGGGTCCCGTATACTGTTTTTGTCGGAAAAATCGTTATCTTTAGCGGTTAATTTTCGAACGATGAACTCTCCGAAAGAACAACAATACATACACGTCAAAGGCGCACGGGTACACAACCTGAAGAATATAGAGGTCAAAATCCCGCATAACCGGCTGGTCGTCGTAACGGGGCTGTCGGGATCGGGCAAATCGACGTTGGCCTTCGACACGATTTTCGCCGAGGGCCAACGGCGCTACGTCGAGAGCCTGTCGGCCTATGCCCGTCAGTTTCTGGGCAAAATCAACAAACCGGACGTCGATTTCATTACCGGCATCGCGCCGGCCATCGCCATCGAACAGAAGGTCAATACGCGGAATCCGCGCTCTACGGTAGGAACGACGACCGAAATATACGATTACCTCAAACTGCTGTTCGCCCGCATCGGACGGACCTATTCGCCCGTATCGGGACGGGAAGTGAAGGCACACACGGTCGCGGACGTACTGGATTATATCGCGAAGCTGCCGGCAGGAGAACGCATTCTGGTGACGGCACCGCTCCTTCTGGGAGAAGGGCAGGGACTGATCGAAAAGCTGACGCTGCTCTCGGGCGAAGGTCTGCAACGGATATACGACGGCGAAACGACGCAGCTCATCGAAGAAATGATCGGAGAGATCGACCCGGCAACCGATCCTTCCGGCCTGTCGGTCGTCATCGACAGGGCCAAAACACCGCCCGACGAAGAAACCCTGAGCAGGCTGGGCGATTCGGTCGCCACCGCTTTCCAGAGCGGAGACGGGGTATGCGAAATCGTTCTCACGGGAGAAAACGGACACAGGGAACGTTTCTCTTCCCGGTTCGAGGAGGACGGTATCGTCTTCGAACATCCGACCGAACACATGTTCGGCTTCAACAACCCGATCGGAGCCTGTCCCCGGTGCGAAGGCTACGGCAAGGTGACCGGAATCGACGAGGATCTGGTCGTGCCCGACAAGACCAAAAGCATCTACCAGGATGCCATCGCCTGCTGGCGGGGCGAAACGATGAAATGGTGGAAAGAACAGCTCATTCTGCATGCCTCGCAGTTCGATTTTCCGATCCACCGCCCCTTCTACGAGCTCACACGGCAGCAGCGGCACCTGCTCTGGAAAGGGAACGAGCACTTTCACGGGCTAGACGAGTTTTTCAGGTTTCTCGAAAAGGAACGCTACAAGATCCAGTACCGGGTCATGCTGTCGCGCTATACGGGCAAAACCGTCTGTCCCGACTGCGAGGGCGGACGGCTGCGCAAAGAAGCGCTGTACGTGAAAATCGGCGGCCGGAACATCTCCGAACTGGTCGCCATGCCGGTGAGCGAATTGCAGGTCTTTTTCGAGAAACTCGAACTGGACGGACGCGAACGCGAAACGGCCGGACGCATCCTGACCGAAATACGCAACCGGATCGAATACCTGAACGAGGTGGGACTGGGCTACCTGACCCTCGACAGGCTCTCCTCGACGCTCTCGGGCGGCGAGAGCCAGCGGATCAACCTGGCCACGTCGCTGGGCAGCAGTTTGGTCGGCTCGCTCTACATTCTGGACGAACCGAGCATAGGACTCCATCCGCGGGACACGCAACGGCTCATCGGCGTGCTGAAGAAACTGCGCGATTTGGGCAACACCGTCATCGTCGTCGAGCACGAGGAGGAAATCATCCGGGCAGCCGACACGGTGATCGACATCGGCCCGCTGGCCGGATACCTCGGCGGAGAGGTGATGTTCGCGGGAGACACGAAAGACCTGGACAAGGCCGAGAACAGCCTGACGGCCCGATACCTGACCGGCAAAGAACGCATCGCCCCTCCGGCGGAGGTCCGTCGCTGGAACAGCTACATCGAAGTGGTCGGCGCGAGGGAAAACAACCTCAAAGGAATCGACGTGAAGTTCCCGCTGGGCGCCATGACCTGCGTGACGGGAGTGAGCGGGAGCGGCAAATCGTCGCTCGTGCGCGACATACTCTATCCCGCACTGCGACGCGAACTCTACGAAACAGGGATCAAACCGGGCAGTTTCGAACGCCTCGACGGCGATATCGGAAGGCTCAAA
Source organism: uncultured Alistipes sp. (assembly GCA_900549685.1). GTDB lineage: Bacteria > Bacteroidota > Bacteroidia > Bacteroidales > Rikenellaceae > Alistipes_A. The sequence goes on along the minus strand of UROX01000184.1, from coordinate 2,523 downwards.
TCGGTCGAAATCATCGACCAGAACCCGATAGGCAAATCGTCGCGGTCGAACCCGGTCACGTATATCAAGGCCTACGACGAAATCCGCAAACTGTTCGCCGAGCAGCCCCATGCCCGGCACAATAACCTCACGCCGTCGCAATTCTCGTTCAACATCGCCGGAGGACGGTGCGAGGAGTGTCAGGGCGAAGGCGTCATCAAGGTCGGCATGCAGTTTATGGCCGACGTCGAACTGGTGTGCGAAAGCTGCGGCGGCAAACGTTTCAAAGACGAGATTCTGGAAGTGAAATACCACGGTCTTTCGATCTACGATATCCTCGAAATGACGGTGGACGACGCCATCGATCTGTTCGCGCAATACAAGGACAAAGACCCGATCAACAAACGGATCATAGAGAAACTCAAGCCGTTGCAGGACGTAGGGCTGGGGTACATCAAGCTGGGACAGTCCTCGTCCACGCTCTCGGGCGGCGAAAGCCAGCGGGTGAAGCTGGCCTCATTCCTGACCAAGGAAAACGCGGCGGGACCCATCATGTTCATCTTCGACGAACCGACCACGGGTCTCCATTTCCACGATATCCGCAAACTGCTGGACTCGTTCAATGCGCTGATGGCCAACGGACACACGATCGTCATCGTCGAGCACAACACGGATGTGATCCGCTGCGCCGACTGGGTGATCGATCTGGGACCCGAAGCCGGAGACAGGGGAGGGAATATCGTTTTCGAAGGTACGCCCGACGATTTGTCCCGATGCAAAGAAAGTTATACCGGAAAATATCTATCTTCGGCCCGGAAAAACCGGAAACGGTCCGACGGCACTCCGGAATAAACGCATCCACTCATGGAATTCACACGCTATACGCTACCCAACGGCATTCGCTGTCTGCATAAAAGAGTCCGGTCGGCCGTCGCCCATTGTGCGCTGACGGTCAATACGGGAAGTCGCGACGAACTGGCGGGCGAACACGGGATCGCCCATCTGCTCGAACACGCCTTCTTCAAAGGCACGACGCACCGCAAAGCCTTCCACATCAACTGCCGGCTCGAGAATCTGGGCGGCGAACTGAACGCCTACACGACCAAAGAGGAGACCGTCATCCACACGACGAGCCTGCGGGGCGACTTCGCGAAGGCGGCGGAACTGATCGCCGACATCGTGTTCCACTCCGTTTTTCCGGAAAAGGAACTCGAAAAGGAAAAGGATATCGTGCTGGACGAAATCAACTCGTACAAGGACACGCCCTCGGAACGCATATTCGACGACTTCGAGGATATGATCTTCAAGGGTTCGTCGCTCGGACATAACATACTGGGAACCAAAGCATCGCTGATGAAGCATTCGCGGGAGGACCTGTTCCGTTTCGTGGAGAGAACGTACAACACCGACCAGATGGTCTTCTCGGTGATCGGCAACATCTCCGAAAAACGGTTCAGGGAAATCTGCGACAGATACTTCGCCGGCCCGGCCGCCTCGGCGAGACAGTTCACCCGCGACCGGGCCGGCATTTATGTACCCGAAACGAAAACCACCCACCGCAACTGCCATCAGGCCCACTGCATCATGGGCGGCAGGGCGTACAGTCTGAACGACGAAAAGCGAATCGTGCTGTCGCTGCTCAACAACCTGTTGGGCGGTCCGTCGGCCAACTCGTTGCTGAATCTGGCCGTCAGGGAACGCAAGGGACTCTCCTACAACATCGAATCGGGATTCTCGCCGTTCAGCGACACGGGGATCGCAACCATCTACTTCGGCACGGACAAAGACAAGATCGAAGAGTGCATGGAGGTCATCGACCGGGAACTGGAACGCATCCGGACAGGCCATCTGAGCAGCCGCACGCTGGCCATGGCCAAAAAACAGTACATCGGACAGATCACCATAGCGATGGAAAGCAACGAAGGGTACATGCTCAGTGCCGCACGCAGCTATCTGGTGTACGACAACATCGCCGGCATGGACGAGATATGCAAAAAGATACGGTCGGTCACGCTGGGGGAAATCACCGAAACGGCCAACGAAATATACGGAAAGGAAAACCTGTCCGCACTGATATACAGATAAGAAATGGATCCGCTGGAACGCTACATCGAAACCCATATCACCGAAGAGGACCCGGTACTTAGGGCACTCGACCGGGAGACGCACCTGAGCGTCGTTCAGCCGCGCATGATTTCCGGCCACCTGCAAGGACGGTTGCTCGAAATGCTCGTCCGGATGATCCGTCCCCGGCGCATTCTCGAGATCGGGACGTTCACCGGCTATTCGGCCATTTGCATGGCACGGGGGCTGGAAGAGGGAGGCGTGCTGCACACGATAGAGATCGACGACGAACTGGAACCTCTGTCGTCCAAATATTTCGCTCTGAGCGGACTGCAAGACAAAATCGTCGCCCACACGGGAGCCGCGCTCGACATCGCACCGCGATTGGGCATGCGCTTCGACCCTTCTTGGCCACCTCCAGCTTCTCATCGATCAGGTCGCAGGCGATGACCTTGACAGCGCCGAAGGTCTTGCTGGCGC
>UROX01000183.1 GCA_900549685.1 uncultured Alistipes sp. | reverse complement strand
GGCGATGGCTTCTTTGAGGTATTTCTCACCTTCGTCGAATTTCTTCTCGATCGTGTAGATCTAACCGGCATACAAGCCGCAAATCGTGTCGATCTTGTCCACGGAGGGGTGGCGCTGTACGTCGTAGGCGGCGGCGAACGCTTTGGCCGTGGGGTTCAAATCGCGGGCTGCATAATAGTTGTCGGCGTCCTGTTTGTAACCGTCCGATACCTTGGTCAGCCCTTCGGCGACTTTCGCGACGCTTTTCGGGTCTACCTCATAGGCTTTCTTATAGGCCTCGGCTGCTTTGTCCAGCGCGCCTTCGACGATCGTCTTTTTGTTTTTCCACGCATACACCGTTCCGTTGGTCAGATAGAGGTCGAAGTAGGGATAGGCCCACTTTTCGTATTCCGTACCGCCTACGGTTTCCGTACCTTTCTCGGGTTTCGGGAAAAGCATTTCGGCCGTCAGGGCATCCATGCCGCGGTACAGACCGTTGGTGGAGACGGTCGCCGCATCGTAGTAGGCTTTCCCCAGATCCATCCACGTCGAGGCCTTGCCCGATTTTTTCGGGTTTTCGGTGTCGGCTTTCAGTTTTTCGATCTTTTTGAGCAGGGCGGCTTCGTCGAATTTGGCTTCCTGGGCACGGACGGAATACGCCATGGAGACGAGTACGGCCGCCGTCAATAAAAACAAACGTTTCATAGCTTTGAGCATTAAATAAAGGGGTTATTCTATATTGTTTCCGTTTCTGTTTTCCTGTTCCGGAGCGGAGGTTTCTCCTGCTCCTCCTTCGGCGGTTCCTTCCGTCGCAGCGGAGGCGTCGGCTTCCTCTTCCTCGCTTTTGGGTACGGGAATAACGGAAGCGATCGCGTCATTGTTGCGCAGGTTGATGACCCGGACGCCCTGCGTGGCGCGTCCCGAAACCCGGATGTCGCTCACGGGGATACGGATCGTGAGGCCCGAACGGTTGATAATCATCAGGTCGTTTTCGTCCGTCACGGACTTGATGGCGATCAGTTTGCCGGTCTTTTCGGTAATCTGAAGCGTCTTGACGCCCTTGCCGCCCCGGTTGGTGATGCGGTAATCGCCCAGGTCGGTCCGTTTGCCATAACCGTTTTCGGATACGACCAGAATGTCTTCCTTGGCATCCTTCTCGACGCAGATCATGCCGACCACTTCGTCATCGCCCTCGATGGTGATGCCCTTGACGCCGGCTCCGGTACGTCCGATGGCGCGGACGCCCGCCTCGTTGAAGCGGATCGCCTTGCCTTCGCGGGCGGCGAGAATCACCTCGCTCGAGCCGCTGGTCAGCTTGGCTTCGATCAGACGGTCGCCTTCGCGGATCGTGATGGCGTTCACCCCGTTCTGGCGCGGACGCGAATAGGCCTCGAGCAGCGTTTTCTTCACGACGCCTTCTTTGGTACACATGATGATGTAGTTGCTGTTCACGTATTCCTTGTCGTCCAGACGCCGCACGTTGATGTAGGCGCGGATCTTGTCGTCCGGTTCGATCTGGATCACGTTCTGGATGGCCCGTCCCTTCGACGCACGGGCGCCTTCGGGAATGGCGTAGACCTTGAGCCAGTAGCAGCGTCCCTTCTCGGTGAAGAACAGCATCGTGTTGTGCATCGTGGTCACGTAGATGTGCTCGATGAAGTCCTCGTCGCGGGTCGAGCTGCCTTTCATGCCGACTCCGCCGCGGTTCTGGGTGCGATACTCGGAGAGCGGCGTCCGTTTGATGTAACCCATGTGCGAGACGGTGATGACCATTTCGTCGTCGGCATAGAAATCCTCCGGGTTGAACTCTTCGGCGCTCAACACGATCTCGGTCCGGCGTTCGTCGCCGTATTTCTCCTTGATTTCGAGCATCTCGTCCTTGACGATCTGCATCTGCAACGGAAGGCTGTCGAGCACTTCTTTGAAGTAGGCGATCTGTTTGCACAGTTCGTCGTATTCCCGTTTGAGCTTGTCGCGTTCCAGTCCGGTCAGTGCCCTGAGCCGCATGTCGATGATGGCGGCGGCCTGCACCTCGGTCAGACCGAAGCGGTCGATCAGCGCGATCTTCGCTTCGTCGGGACTCTGTGCCCCGCGGATGATGCGGATCACCTCGTCGATGTGATCGACGGCGATGAGCAGACCCTCGAGTATGTGGGCGCGTTTTTCGGCCTGGGCCAGATCGTAGCGCGTGCGCCGCACCACGACGTCGTGGCGGTGCTCGACGAAGTGGCGGATCAGGTCGCGCAGGTTGAGCAGCATGGGGCGTCCGTCCACCAGCGCGATGTTATTGACCGGGAACGAGGTCTGCATAGCGGACATCTTGAACAGATTGTTCAGCACCACGCTGGCCACAGCATCCTGTTTGAGGATCATCACGATGCGCATACCGTTCCGGTCGCTCTCGTCGTTGATGTAGGCGATGCCCTCGATTTTCTTCTCGTTGATCAGGTCGGCGATCTTGCGGATCATCTCGGCCTTATTGACCATATAGGGGATTTCGGTCACGACGATACATTCGCGTCCCGTCGAGGTGTGTTCGATTTCGGTTCTGGCCCGCATGATGACACGTCCGCGTCCCGTTTCGTAGGCTTCGCGCACGCCTTCGCATCCGTAGACGATACCTCCCGTAGGAAAGTCCGGCGCTTTGATGTAGTGCAGCAGTTCGGAAACTTCTATCTCCGGGTTGTCGATGTAGGCGCAAACGGCGTCGAGTACTTCGGAGAGGTTGTGGGGCGGCATGTTGGTGGCCATACCCACGGCGATACCCGAGGCGCCATTGACCAGCAGCAACGGGATCTTGGTCGGCAGAACGACGGGTTCGGGGATGGTCTCGTCGAAGTTGGGACGGAAATCGACCGTGTCTTTTTCGATGTCGGCCATTACCTCGTCGGCAATTTTCTGCATGCGGGCCTCTGTGTAACGCATGGCGGCCGGACCGTCGCCGTCCACCGAACCGAAGTTGCCCTGTCCGTCCACGAGCATGTAGCGCATGCTCCATTCCTGCGCCATACGCACCATCGCCTCGTAGACCGACGAGTCGCCGTGCGGGTGGAACTTACCCAGCACGTCGCCGACGATTCTCGCCGACTTACGGTGCGGTTTGTCGGAATAGAGGTTCAACTCGTTGCTCATATCGTACAATATCCTGCGGTGGACGGGCTTGAGTCCGTCGCGCACGTCGGGAAGCGCACGGGAGACGATCACCGACATCGAGTAGTCGATGTAGGCGGTTTTCATCTTTTCCTCGATGTTGATCCGCTTGATTCTTCCTTCTTCTAATTCTTCAGCCATAACTATTGTTAGAGTCCTCGTCTTCGGAGAAGTCCGCAAGGGCGTGTCCGATGCGGGCTTCGTCGTTAAAAATCACAAATCCGTCGCGATGTGCGGCGGCTATTACCCGGCTAAGGTACTCAATTTTCCGGATAAACCCAAAAATACCCCCTGAAAATGCGAAAGACGGCGTTTGCGCGATTCGTGTCGTTCGGGCGGCGAAGGCTCCGGTCTGTCATTCGGGCTGAAAACCGCCTTAAACGGGCTTCCGTTTTTCGTGCGGATTTCGTATATTTAACATCGCAAATCGAAAACCATGATCCGAATCTCGCTTCTCGTCCTGGCGGTGCTTCTGTTTTCCGGCCTGTCTGGCCGGGCTGGGAAACCGTCCGTGCGCATCGCCTTCTACAACGCCGAATCGCTTTACGACACGCTCGCCGCTCCCGGTGCTGCGGATCGGGCATGGACGCCACGGGGCGAACGGCAGTGGGATACGGAGCGTTATCGTACGAAGATCGGGCATATCGCCCGGGTGATCGACGATCTGGACGCCGATCTGATTGCTGTGGCGGAGGTAGAAAACGAAAGTGTTGTCCGGGATCTGATGTATGCCATGCGGTCCGACTACAATTATATCCACCGCGATTCCCGCGACCGACGAGGCATGGACATCGTGTTGTTTTACAAAGGAAGCCTTTTCTTTCCGCACCGGGCGGGGCTGCACCGTGGTTCGGGACCGGGCCGGCAGCCGCTCGTCGTGGAGGGGGAGCTGGACGGCATGCCGCTCGTGCTGATGGTCTGTCATCAGCCTTCGATGCTCAATCGGTCTTCCGACCGTAGGAAAGCTTTCGCCGGTCTCCGCGCCGCGGTGGATTCGGTGCGGACCGCGCGGCCGCAAACCGCCCTGATCGTGCTGGGCGACTTCAATGCCGCGCCCGATGCGCCCGATCCGGTGCGCCTTCTCTCGGTCGTTCCGTTTCCTGTGTGCAGGACGGACGCTCTGTCGGACGGGACGAATGTGTTGCTGTCGCCTTTTTTCGCTTTGTCCCGCAAAGGGTACGGCAGCTATGTCTACCGCGACAGGCGGTGTCTCTACGACCATATGCTGCTGAGTCCTTCGCTCGTCGTCGGCGACTCGAAATACCGTTACGGCGGCTCGTGCGGCATATTCGTCCGCGATTACATGGTCCATCGCGAAGGCCGTTCGCGAGGGTATCCTCTCCGGACATTTCGCGGCCGGAACTATGTCGGCGGATACAGCGATCATCTTCCCGTGTTTTTAGACCTTGAAAAACAAGAATCTGAATGATTTAAGCCGTCCGAGGCCTTGCACATTCTAAAATAAATCGTTACCTTTGCATACTATTTACGCTGCCTGTGCGGAATTTAACAAAGC
>UROX01000182.1 GCA_900549685.1 uncultured Alistipes sp. | reverse complement strand
CAGCAGGTCGGCCATGACCATGTCCAGATCGGTGATGCCGGTGGAGACCTCCACCAGAAACAGGATGACGTCGGCTTCCTCGATGGCCAGAACGACCTGCTTGCGGATCTCCTCTTCGAAAATATCCTCGCCGCCCATGGCGTATCCGCCGGTATCGATGACCGAGAATTCGCGGCCGCACCAGTCGGTCGTGCCGTAATGACGGTCGCGGGTCGTGCCCGCCGTATCATTCACGATGGCCTTGCGCATGCCGACCAGACGGTTGAACAGCGTACTTTTGCCCACATTCGGACGGCCTACGATTGCTACTATGCTCATGTTCAGATTGTATCAGGAATTATATCCCCGCTTGCAGGGAACCTGCACAAAGGTAGCAATTTTTTCGACAAAACGGGGCGTCCCGGCCCGGGAACCGCGAAGCGCCCGACGTCACCGTCCGACCGTTCCCCGGACGGCACGGAAATCGTCGTCGCGACCGTCGGGAAAATCGAGTCCGTATCCCACGGCCATGACCGGTGCGAAATCGCGGGCGGCATCCGTATCGACGGCCTCGTCCCACAGCCGCCTGTCCTCGCGCCCCTGCTCGATCAGTCCGGCTATATCCGCTTCGGTAATGTCCGCCTCGGGTTTGCCCGACAGCACGGAGAAGGCGTAGCGTGCCCAAGCGGCCGTATCGGACTCCCGCGACGCATGAATACGCTGCAAAGCCCCGGCGAGAGCTTCCGGATCGGAGATCGCGCCGCGGTCGATGTCGTCGAGCAGGCGGACGATACGGCTCTGCGGAGCCACCATCCCGGCCAGATCGATCCACCGCCGCATGGCCGGATCGGACGGAGGTACCGTCCCCGAGGCGAACACTTCGGCGAGATAGCACCTCAACGCCCGGCGATAGAGCACGAGTCCTTTCTTGAGCGAAGGCATCTTGATCCGCACCCGGTTCCACACGACGGATTCGGCCGTCGGATGGCGCTCCAGCAGCATCTCGCATTCGGCAATGGCTTCGAGTACCCGACCCGCCGTATAAGGCGTCATCAGCTCGTAATCGACAATGTCGTGCGCCACCCCCTTGCGGCGATCCCGGCGGGGCCACTTGCCGATGTCGCGGGCCGTCCCGTAACTGCGCAGATTGACTCCGGGCAGCAGCACCGACTCGCCGGCCTCCTCGATCAGATAGGAAAACGGCATCCGTTCGGTGTCATGGTGACTGTAATGCCGTCCGGTCACGATGGTGAAAACGCCCGTGCTGGCAGGCAGCAGGATATAGGCGTCGCTGCCGAACTTGCATCCGCGCGAATGGATACCCTGATGGACGGGACCCGACTTGTACATGTGGTTGCTCTGGTTGGCACCGCTGCCGGCATTGAAAAACGAGAAATAACCGGCTATGAGCAACGTGGAGCGGTGGTGCGACACCGTGTAAGGCCCCGCGAACACGGCGCACGCCTCGCCGTGGTTGCAGTGGCTGTTGGCGAAAAAGAGCGAATTCTCGGCCGAGAACCCGTTTTCGATCAACACGCCTTCGCCCACGAAACAGCGGCGGAGCATCGATCCGGTCTCGACCTGCGAGCTGAGTGCCAGGATGAAATCGGTCGCCGTCACCCCGGTTCCGATCCGGGAGGGGGACGAGACAGAACTGTTCAGCGTACCGTTTTCGAGCGACGAGGCTCCGTCGATAACGGCGGCCTCGCCCACGACGACATTCCGGATCGAAAGCGTATTGACGATCCGGCTGCCCCGTCCGACGAAGCCCCGGTCCGAACGGCACTGCTCCGCATAGGCCGCTATCATCGCCCGAAGCCGTCCGACGGTACGTTCCCGGTGACGGTACATGGCAATCAGATAAGCGATCTGGGCCGTCAGCCCGTTATAGATCGGCACCTCGCGACCGCCGGCTTCGTTCACTGCCGCCACTTCGATGCCGTTGCCGAACGACGAGGGACCCGTACAGACGATTTCGCCCACATTCTCGATCACCGCATCGTCGGCGATGTCGTAGCGGGCCAGATAGCGCCCGACGTTGGCGACGAGCACCCTGTCGCCTACCGTACAGTCGTAGAGCGTGGCCCGGTAAATGCCCGAAAGCCGTACCACGCCGCCCGACAGGACCACCTCCGTACCGTTCGCCCCCAGGCGGACCGTTCCCCCGAAATGGGTATGCGTCACATACCGGGACGAAAAACCGTCCGTCACAAAGACCCGGCTCCAGTCGTCGGCCGTACAGCCGTGCCCCTCGAGCACGCTTATTTCCTGCGGAGAAAGTCCGCGATAATGTTTTTCCATCGTAATATATCCGTCGAAACCGCCTGCCGGCAGGTACTCTTCCCCGCTCCGGCGACTGTCCGGAGACAACCTCCGGCACGATTGCGGTTGTTCTCAATGCAGCGACCCATGTCGCAGCCTCCCGAGCTGCGCCTCAAAGCTCCCGCCGAGGCGGCTCCTCCCCTCGAACGCAGCCCGAGGACAGAATCCCTACGGTCGGATCGGGGAAAATGCGGCCGGAACCTCCGTCCGTCGAAGCATACGGTCGTCGCCGGCAAAGATGTTCCGTTTTTTCATTATTGCCAAATTAATCGTAATTTCGCGCCGCGTTCGCCTCTTCTTCCGGAGAAGAGGTGTTTTTCCAATAACGTTCTGAATGCAAGAATCGTACAAATGATGCGGAATCCGTTTTGGGACAGGCTGGCCCGTTCGGCCCGGAGTGCGCTGGGACCGGCCCTGCGCACCGCCCTGTGGGTCGTCCGGATGGTCGTGCCCATCACGCTGGGCATCGCGGCGCTCGAATACACCGGAGCGATCGGATGGATTTCGGAACGTCTCGCACCGCTGTTCTCGCTGTTCGGCCTGCCGGGACGCAGCGGTCTGGTCTTTCTGTCGGCCGCTCTCTCGACCAATTATTCGGCCGTAGCGGTCATCGCCGCGCTCGGACTCGACTACCGGAGCGCCACGATTCTGGCCGTCATGGCGCTCATCTGCCACAACCTCATCATCGAATCGGCCGTACAACGGAAAACCGGCGCCTCGGCCTGGGGCATGACGCTGCTGCGTATCGCGGCGGCTTTCGTCGCGGCCGCCGCGCTCAACGCGATCCTGCCCGCCGACATGGACGGGCGCCTGCTGCTGCCCGCCGCGAGCCGGGCGCCGGAGAGCTGGGGCGAGGTCCTCGCGACATGGGGCCGGATGATCGTGCCGCTGTCGCTGAAAATGGGCCTCATCATCGTATCGCTCAACGTATTGCAGAACATTCTGCGGGAGTTCCGCATCACCGACGCGCTCACCGTACCGCTCCGCCCGCTGATGAGCGCAGCCGGCCTGCCCCGTTCGACGTCGTTTCTGTGGATCATCTGCAACATCGTGGGCATCACCTACGGCGGAGCCGCCCTCGTGGACGAAATGCGCCGCGGCGGTGTGAGCCGGGCCGACGCACGGCTGCTCAACGCGCACGTGGCCATCTCGCACAGTCTGCTCGAAGACACGCTCGTCTTCGCATCGGCCGGCATCGGTCTGTTCTGGCTGCTCGTGCCGCGTCTGCTGCTGGCCGTGACGACAGTGTGGATCATACGCGGCATACGGGCGCTCGGACACGCCGGACATCGCCGGAGCGTTCCGGCCGGACGATAAAAACGGACGCCCGCCGTGCAACATTTTTCGACGCAATAACATCTGCAAAAAAACGTTTTTAACGAGTAACCGCTATCTTTGCGGAAAGCACGACAAGAAAACAAACCATAACGAAATGAAAAAACTGTTTATTCTCCTGACATTGGGCTGTGCGGCGGCCTTCTCGTCCTGTCTGAAAAACGACCGCTACGAAGCGGATCTGAACGCCCCCGGTTATGACATGTACGCGATCGTCACCCGCCAGAACATCGTGGCGCTCGATCCGTTCAACGCGGCCTTCCGGCTGGACATGCTCATCGCGGAAGGCGACGGAGACTACAACGAAGCTCCGACCGAAATCATGAACACCCTGTTCAGTGCCGGAACGACGATCGCTTACGACGAACCCACCGGAGTCTACACGCTCACCTACAACGGAAGCCCGTCGTCCAAAGACAACGTACGGATCGGAACGATCCGCATCCGCACCAACGGATACGCTTCGCTGGACGAACCCCAGGCCCGCTGGGACATCGACCTTTCGCAAACGAACGCCTACTCGATCTTCGATCCGGAAGAGATAGCGATTTCGGCCTCCTCCTACGCCATAGAAAACCAGGGCGACAACAAATGGCAGGTCGTTATGAAAAATTTCTGTGCGAAATTCGCCACTGCCGAAAACGGTTCGGACTGGACGGCGGTTTACCTGATCGAGCAACAACAGGGCGGCCGTCTGTACAAGGAGGTCACGAAGTCAAACTTCCTGGTCAGCACCACGGCCAACAACAGCACGACGATGGATGCGCCGACGGAAGCGAACCGCCTGTACGCCTCGACGCCGGACATCCCGCTCATGTTCAATCCCTCCTGCTCGCGGCGTCTCCCCGTCGCACAGGGCGAAATGAACATCTACCTGGCCAACGACATCGATTTGGAAAGTTTCACCACGGTACAGATCGGACCCGACGATCCCTCCGTATGCTACCCGATCACCCGTATCACCTATCAGGGCACCACGAAAGAGTACGAACTCCGATAACGATCGCCCGCCTCCATA
>UROX01000181.1 GCA_900549685.1 uncultured Alistipes sp. | reverse complement strand
AGGTTATATCGGTCTGCCCACCGCCATCATCGCCGCCAAGCACGGCATAGACATCGTAGGAGTCGATATCAACCCGTCGGTCGTGGAGCAGACCAATGCAGGACACCTCCATATCATCGAACCCGGCATGGAAGAAATGCTCAGGGAAGTCGTCGCGTCGGGCAAACTGCATGCGTCCACCGAACCCGAAACCGCCGATGCCTATTTCATGGTCGTTCCCACACCTTTCAAAGGCAACCACGAACCCGATATAAGCTACGTCGAAGCGGCGACCCGCACGGTCATTCCGTTCCTCAAAGAGGGCGACTTGTACGTCATCGAATCGACCTCGCCGATCGGCACGACCGAAAAGATGGCCGACATTATCTTCGCCGAACGGCCCGAGCTGAAAGACAAGATCCATATCGCCTATTGCCCCGAGCGCGTATTGCCCGGCAACGTCATATACGAACTTATTCACAACGACCGTGTCATAGGCGGAATCGATCCCGAATCGACCGAAAAGGCCATATCCTTTTACGCCCGGTTCGTTCAGGGTACGCTCCATAAAACCAACGCCCGCACCGCCGAAATGTGCAAGCTCACCGAAAATTCCAGCCGCGACGTACAGATTGCATTCGCCAACGAACTTTCGCTCATCTGCGACAAAGCGGGCATCAACGTGTGGGAACTCATCGACCTCGCCAACAAACATCCGCGGGTCAATATCCTCCAGCCCGGTTGCGGCGTGGGCGGTCACTGCATAGCCGTAGACCCCTATTTCATCACCGCCGACTTCCCGATGGAGTCGAAAATCATCGCCACCGCCCGCGAGATAAACAACTACAAATCGTTCTGGGCCGCAGAGAAAGTGAAGAACGCGATGCTCGAATTCGAACTGAAACACCATCGTATGCCCGTGGTCGCCATGATGGGACTCGCCTTCAAACCCAATATCGACGACCTGCGGGAATCTCCGGCAAAACATATCGTAGCCAAGGTGATGCAAAGCACCAGCAACAACGCCGAAATTCTCGTCGTCGAACCCAACGTCAAGGAACACAACGTATTCAAGCTTACCGACTACAAGGATGCGTACCAAAAAGCGGACATCGTGGTATTTCTCACGGCCCACGATCCGTTCAAAACCCTTCCCTGGCGCGACGATAAAATCATACTCGACTTCTGCGGTATCTACAAACGATAAACATACAGAGCAATGAAAGGAATTGTATTGGCAGGGGGAAGCGGAACACGTCTGTACCCGATCACGAAAGGCGTCAGCAAGCAGATGCTTCCGATTTTCGACAAGCCGATGGTGTATTATCCGATCTCGACGCTGATGTTGGCGGGAATCCGCGACATACTCATCATCAGCACGCCCCGAGACCTGCCGATGTTCGAATGCCTTCTCGGCGACGGTTCCGACTACGGCGTGAGATTCACCTACGCGGAGCAACCCAGCCCGGACGGACTCGCACAGGCGTTTATCATCGGCAAAGAGTTCATCGGCGACGACTCGGTATGTCTCGTTCTCGGAGACAATATTTTCCACGGAGCGGGGTTTTCCGGCATACTCAGGGAAGCGGTGAAGGATGCCGAAGAAAATGCGAAGGCCACCGTATTCGGCTACCGGGTCGAGGATCCGGAACGTTACGGCGTGGCGGAATTCGACAAGGACGGATACTGCCTGTCGATCGAAGAGAAACCGGCTCATCCGAAATCCAACTATGCCGTGGTGGGGCTTTACTTCTATCCCAATAAAGTGGTGCGCGTCGCCGAGACCATCGAACCCTCGGCTCGCGGCGAACTCGAGATCACGACCGTCAATCAGCACTTCCTGAAAGACGGGGAGCTGAAAGTACAGACGCTGCCTCGCGGTTTCGCATGGCTCGACACCGGCACGCACGATTCGCTGGCCGAAGCCTCGATCTACATCGAGGTGCTCGAGAAACGTCAGGGACTGAAAATCGCCTGTCTGGAAGGGATCGCCTACCGTCAGGGCTGGATTACGAAGGAGCGTGTCCTGGAACTCGCCCGGCCGATGCTCAAGAACCAATACGGCCAGTATCTGCTGAAAATGGCGGAAGAACACGATCCGACGACAAACGAAATTTAGACAAACGACAGGGAACGACAGCCGCACCGTCGGCACCGTCGTCCCTCAACCCTTTTATCCGACTGCATATGGAAGTGATCCGGACCGACATCGAAGGTGTCGTCATCATAAAACCGCGCATCTTCACCGATGCACGGGGTTATTTCTTCGAAAGTTTCAACAAGCGCGAATTCGACGAAAAAGTACGTCCCGTCGATTTCGTACAGGACAACGAAAGCCGCTCCTCCCGCGGAGTCATGCGCGGCCTGCATTTCCAGCGGCCCCCTTTCACCCAGAGCAAACTCGTGCGCTGCGTAAAAGGGAGCGTGCTCGATGTGGCGGTCGATATCCGCAAAGGCTCGCCGACCTACGGCAGGCATGTCGCCGTGGAACTGACCGAAGACAACCACCTCCAGTTCTTCGTTCCCCGAGGCTTCGCCCACGGCTTCGCCGTAATGAGCGACGTCGCAGTATTCCAATACAAATGTGACAATTACTATGCGCCCCAGGCCGACGGAGGCATTTCGATTCGGGACACCTCACTGGGAATCGACTGGAAGATCGATCCCTCCAGCGCCATCCTCTCCGACAAAGACCTGAAACACCCCGTGTTGAAGGACTTCGATTCGCCGTTCGACTATAACCTTGACCTCTACAATCTATGAATATACTCGTAACCGGAGCCAACGGTCAGCTCGGCCAGTGCATGCGTCTGTCTGCCGGCCATTCCAAGGACAACTATATTTTCACCGACGTGGCCGAACTCGACATCACCGATGCCGACGCCGTATCGAAAGCAGTGATAAACAACAACATCGGCCTTATCGTAAACTGTGCGGCCTATACGAACGTAGACAAAGCGGAAGACGACACGGAACTGGCCGAACGGCTCAATGCCGAAGCTGTCCGGAACCTCGCCGAAGCGATAAAAACCGGCGGCGGCACCCTGATCCACATCTCCACGGATTATGTGTTCGGCGGATCGACAGGCAACACGCCCCGCAACGAATGCGAGCCGACGAACCCCACCGGAGTCTACGGACTCACCAAACTCCACGGCGAGAGAGCCATTGCCGAGAGCGGATGTAAAGCGCTGATATTCCGCACCGCATGGCTTTACAGCGAGTTCGGCAAGAACTTCGTCAAAACGATGTTGAACCTCACGGCCAGCAGACAGGAGCTAAACGTGGTTTTCGATCAGGTCGGCACACCCACTTATGCCCAGGACCTCGCCGATGCCATTTTCCATATCGTCGAGAACCGCCTGTTCGAGGGCCGCGAAGGCATCTACCACTATTCCGACGAAGGCGTCTGCTCGTGGTACGACTTCACGAAGGCGATCGCATCCATAGCCGGTACCGACAGCTGCGACATCCGGCCATGCCATTCCGACGAATTTCCCTCGAAGGTGATCCGTCCCGCCTATTCCGTCCTCGACAAAACCAAAGTCAAGCATACGTTCGGTCTGAAAGTTCCCTATTGGATCGATTCGCTCGAAACCTGTATAAACAATCTGAAATCTCATGAAGCGTAACATATTGATTACCGGCGGCGCCGGATTCATCGGCTCGCATGTCGTGCGCCTGTTCGTCACCAAGTATCCCGATTACCGCATCGTCAATCTCGACAAGCTCACCTATGCGGGCAACCTCGCCAATCTCAAGGACATAGAACAAAGTCCAAACTACACTTTCGTCAAGGCCGACATCGCCGATCTGGACGAGATGCGCCGCATTGTCGCTGAATACCGGATCGACGGCATCATCCACCTCGCCGCCGAGAGCCACGTGGACCGTTCCATCAAAGATCCTTTCACGTTCGCCCGTACCAATGTCATGGGCACGCTCGCTCTGCTTCAGGCCGCAAAAGAATACTGGACATCGCTGCCCGAACAATACGACGGAAAGCTCTTCTACCACATATCGACCGACGAGGTCTACGGAGCGCTCGAGCTGACCGCCCCCGAAGGCATTCCCTCGCCGTTCACCACGACGGCCTCGTCCACCGAGCACCATCACGCCTACGGCACGGAATTCTTTCTCGAAACAACCAAGTACAACCCGCACAGCCCGTACAGCGCATCGAAAGCGTCTTCCGATCATTTCGTGCGTGCCTACCACGACACCTACGGCATGCCGACGATCGTGACCAACTGTTCCAATAACTACGGCCCCTACCAGTTTCCGGAAAAGCTCATTCCGTTATTTATCAACAACATCCGGCAGGGCAAGCCGCTTCCCGTCTACGGCAAGGGCGAAAACGTGCGCGACTGGCTGTTCGTCGAAGACCACGCCCGGGCCATCGACCTGATCTTCCACAAAGGGAAAGTCGCCGACACCTACAACATCGGAGGCTTCAACGAATGGAAAAACATCGACCTGATAAAAGTGATCATAAAGACCGTCGATCGTCTTCTGGGTCACCCGGAAGGATACAGTGACCACCTGATTACCTATGTCACCGACCGGCTCGGCCACGACATGCGCTATGCCATAGACTCCCGCAAACTGCAAAAGGAACTCGGTTGGGAACCCTCCCTTCAGTTCGAAGAGGGTATCGAAAAGACCGTTCGCTGGTATCTCGACCAT